>NZ_PJBY01000025.1:0-1469 GCF_002836005.1 Psychrobacter sp. Sarcosine-3u-12 | reverse complement strand
AAGCAATGATCAGTCCTGAGGTTTGATTAAGTACTTCTCACCAGTGGCTTGTTTACCATAAGCGGCGATTGACTGTAACTGCAACGCTTCTTGTAGCGTGACTTCATGCGTATAGCTGCTGGCAAATGTGGTGGTAATTTCTTCTGCCACACGCTTGCGCATCGACATAACCGTTTTAGTGCCCAGTTTGGCGAGCGCATTGAATAATAGGAATCCATTAACACCCCACGCAAAGCCAAAGTTGCGATTTAATTCAGCCGCGCTAAACATTACCCCAAAGTCAGAAGGATTTAATGGTGCCGCTTCAATACGAACGACGACTTCATCGGCATCAGGCTGCGGCATCTCAATATTTTGTAAAGATAGCGTTAATTTATTGTCGTCACTGATGGTTGAAACCAGTTGGATATTTTTATCAGTCATAATTTTTGCTCCTGCAAATGATGCGTGGCATCACTGCTTTTATTGATATGGGCTGTATTTTATTCTTAATTTTATCCTTAGCTACATTATTTAGATTGGGCAGCTTGTATTTGAGCTTTCACATGTTGCATAAATTTGGGCATATTTGCCAAGCGATCTGCCTCTATTTTTTGGGCAATGTCAGATTGACTCATCGTATCATTCCATTCTTTCATGCCGGGTATCTCTGCCAATACATCCCAGTCAAGTTGGGTTGCGGCAAAGGCATTGACGATTGTGTTTACATAATGAACATAAATATCAGCCATCGTGAACTGTTCACCTGCAATCCAAGGTGAAAATTGACATAGACGGTTTAAAGCAGTAATGCCTCGATTTAGTACTTGGCGTACTTCCTCTTTGACGGCGTCAGGTGCGTTGGTACCTGAAAATACATAAGGAATCAGGCGGCGGCTTGGCAGTTCAAAATAGAGCTCCGATATTTTCATGATTTGACGGACAGCTGCACGCTCTGTCGCAGATTCAGGATAGAGCGGTATAGCAGGGTAGGTCTCTTCAATAAAATCACAAATAACACTCGATTCTGAAAGAGTAACGCCCTCATCTGTTGTGATAGCAGGTACTTTGCCCACTGGGCTGACGCGTAGTAACTCATCGCTACCAGCGAATATAAGGTTTTCTTGGAATGGCAGTTCTTTATACAAAAGAGCATATTTGACTATATTGTAATAGTTGCTCGCAGCAAAACCGTGCAAAGTAAGCATAAATTATTATTCCGTTATTAACGTGAAGGTTGCTTTTAGTTGTAGTGCTCAAGCTAAACATATTATTCCTGTTTTTAATAGGGTGATATATATAGTCAATCCACAATAAAATTAGTACAACCCATGTCATGGAA
Organism: Psychrobacter sp. Sarcosine-3u-12; assembly: GCF_002836005.1. Taxonomy (NCBI): domain Bacteria; kingdom Pseudomonadati; phylum Pseudomonadota; class Gammaproteobacteria; order Moraxellales; family Moraxellaceae; genus Psychrobacter; species Psychrobacter sp. Sarcosine-3u-12. Next base: position 148 of record NZ_PJBY01000025.1, on the reverse strand, counting down.
AAGTTTAGGTAAATTATTCTCCATCCATCCTTGTCGTAGAAACTTAGCCTGTGCCCATTTTTTTTCAATAGGGTTTAAATCAGGGCTGTAAGGCGGTAGAAATAACAAGCGATGACCATGCCTGTTGAGTAATCTCTGAACGCGTTTA
>NZ_PJBY01000024.1:0-1542 GCF_002836005.1 Psychrobacter sp. Sarcosine-3u-12 | reverse complement strand
TTTCAGATGTATTCCCGTTAATAGATTTAAAATTTTTTCCACCATACTTTACAAAATATTTAAGAGATTTAATTATAATACCAGACTCTACCTTATGTATAACTGAAGAGCCACTTTTATTAAATGCTGCATTGGTTACAATTGGCTTAGTGTGTGTTACAGATGGTTTGCCATATAAACTTCGTGTAAAGCTGATAATTAAATCGTAAGTATAACCAGTAAAATCTCTTGATTTTGAACTTGTTAGTTTTAAACTAGTGTATTTAGCAGCCATTATTTTTCTACCTCTATAACATCTTCATTTTCGTCATCAATACTATCATCTTCAAAAATTACATGTATCTCATATTCTTTAGACGCGTCATCAACTAATACCTTTATTTTACCTTCTAGATCTGTAGTATGCATCTCAGTTGAACCATCAGGTTTGAAAAGTAAACATTTGGTATTTGCTATAGGAATCCCATCTTGATCTTGGACAAGATAATGCAAATAGTAGTCTAAGTTTTCAAGCAATTTTGCCCTTGGCAGATGCACGGCAGGTAACCCCACCCCACCCCCACTGCCCCAATCCACCTTACTCGCCTTGTAGCCCACTTGAGCAGGCGTGATAAACGTCACATTACCACCTGATATCTCGATACCACTCCCTGCTGCTTTTAGGGTGAGCGTATCAGGGGCGATGATCTCAATACTGTCTCGGCTATGGATGCGCAGCACTTGCTCACTATCGAGTCGCATCTCACTTTGATGCGCTTGTATGGTCACATCACCATGCGCTGCCGTATGGGTTTGTGCTTTATTTGAATAGTAATGAATATCGCCTGCTACCAGCTGATTCATTTGCGTTTGACTATGATGATGCGTGCTATCGGTGGCGTGGCTGTGCGTGTTTTGGGTACTGGTATGTTGGCTGTGTTGTCCGCTTAGCAACGCTAGATGACGCTGAGAGTCGATCAGCAGATTGGCTTGTTGCCATTGTCCAGACTCACTTAAGGTCGCGTCGTTGGTATCTTTGCTAAATTGGGCAAAAGGTGTTTGCGCATCTTCTTTACTACTGCTTTGCTTGTTATTGCTGCTGCTCTCTAGTCCCACTGGCTGATGAGTGTCAGCCAATTGAGCATAAGCTTGCTGATGCTGATCAGCAGTTTGCAGTTTGCTATGACTATTGTGACTCATATGAGATTTTGATGAGGGATCTGATGCTTGGCTACTGATATGAATGCCAGTGCTGCCTTGAATGTTGGCAGCGGCTTGAGTCTCGATGCTGATGCCTTTGCCCCGTGCTTGACCGCGAGTGTGGTCGCTATGCTGATACAGATGTCCAATGGTTAAGCTAGACTGAAGGCTGCTGCTATAGACGTTAATTTGCGGACTATCAGGATGGGCGTCAAACATGAGCTGGTTATAGCCATTGATGATGCTGTCTTTGGTGGCATCGCCTGTACGACTAGAGTCTATACTTTGAGTCTTGATGCCGTCGATGGGATGAGCGTGGCTTTGGTTGATGAACCAAGCCGGGCTGGTGGCGTCAAGGCTATC
>NZ_PJBY01000023.1:0-1788 GCF_002836005.1 Psychrobacter sp. Sarcosine-3u-12 | reverse complement strand
GCTAATCGATGTTGAGTTTGGCGGGGTTGCCTAACATTATTCCTGATAAAAAGACGTTGATGGATAGGGTTTATAACTTAGCGTATCAGTTTGTTGATGATGATGAGGAACCTTATGCTAATACGCCTTACACCGCTATTAATAAAGTAACAGGAGAAGAGTTTAAAGGTAATACAGATAAAGACGGTTGGTCAGAAAGGTTTCAATCTAATAGTGAAGACGATATTGAGGTGGTTTTGAAACTTGATTGGCAGAGTGATAATGAAAGGAGTAAGTAATGTCTTCATCTACAGGTACTACAAAATCTACACCCAATAATAAAAAAGTAAAAATTTCTCCTCCTATCGAGTTATTTTTACTATTTTGGGTTGATGAATGGGATAGTGGAACAAAAATGTTTTCTGAGTCAGCACAAACGAGACTAAAAAATATTAAAAAATCAAGCTGGTACAAGTCTAGTATTCATAAGGTTCACTGTCCTCCAATACAAGCCTTACAAGAAATACAAGTCATAATAAATAATTATATAAAAAAATACGGAGGCAAAAGTAAAGTTAGAACTAGAGAAGTAAGTATATTTTCTCATTCTGGAACTGATGGGCCTATCACTTATGATACACCTAACGACCCTCCGCTTAATGACAAAAAAAAGCAAATGCATATAGATGGCTGGTCAAGTATAGATTTTAACTGGGCTACATACAAAGGTGTAACTACAACTAGATGTGTTTTCTTTGGATGTAGATCTGCCTTAAAAACTAATTCTTTTGCTAAAAGAATTTCAGCATTACCGAACTATTCTACTGTTGAAGTTATAGGTCAAAGCACATCATCCTTCCCTTCTGTATTTCCTGATTACCGAGTAACGACAGGCGCTCGAAGTATTCCTATATTTGGAGGAGCAGGCTGGGATATTGCCAATACCTACATGGTAGGTAGCTTAGGCGGCAAGGGTCTTGATTCTATAACTTGGCAGGGAGTAGAAAAACCCAATCTTAAAGATTTTCCAAAAGCGGAAGTTATGAGGTTCTATAAAAATAACACTATTACTAATAATTCTCATCAAGGTATATTCAATGATCATAGGTAAGAAATACTATTGCATACTTTTTATTGTAATTATTCTATTATTAACTATATATTTAGTGAGTAAAGTTATGTCTATTAACGCAGAAAAAAACCTTTATATAGATATAGATGTCGACAAACATTTACAGGATAATATTGTGGTAAATATTGAGTTATTAAGGAATAGTCATGAATATAGTGAGTATGTTGAAACTAAGCTAATTAGTATTCATAATCAAGAAAAATACAGTAACTCGACGAGAAAAATTGATCTTGATAACTCCTTCGTTTATGAATTATTCGTCAACTATAAAAACAGAAAATTTTTTAGTATAAGTAAAGATCAAATATATGATCATTACAATACAGATGTAAAGAATAAATTCAAAATACTAGAAATAGACAATCAAATCTATCTGCTAGATTACGGTTTATATAAAAAAAATGAAAACTATGGTACTACTTTCGATACTTATCTGTTAGAAGAAAAAAAAATATCAGAATTACCTGATTCTAGAAAATTCACTTATTCTTCAGACCATGACCGATTTATAATTCAGCCGATGGATATGGACTCAATAAATTACTTTTCAAAACTTTCATATCCTGAATTGGAAGAATTTAAATTTATTCTTAGTGATCAAAAAAAGATTGAAGAGCTGAAAGCGCAGTAAAGTATATTAATAGACTGCACTAACAAATGATGGTGAGCACTCATAG
>NZ_PJBY01000022.1:0-2026 GCF_002836005.1 Psychrobacter sp. Sarcosine-3u-12 | reverse complement strand
TATGATAAAAAAAGAAGTAATGAACCTTAATCGCTTCAACATATCTATCTACTCATTCAGATCAAACATCAAAGTGCACTGCTTCTTACTATTCTAATTTTTATCATTAAGTCAATCGATTTTTTGGCTGTTATAAGATTGTAAAGTATCATATGTTTTAACCGCATCAAAGCTTGTGTTTAAATAACTGATTGACTTTAGTTGTAACATTTCTTCTGATGTTAAACTTGAAATGTTATTTACTTTGTCTATTATATGACTGCTGACTATTTCTTCAGAAATTAAACGTGCTCTCTTTCGTACTGCGGAGCTTTTTGCCTTATCTGTTGATAAAGCTACAAAATATTCAAGTGGAGCTGCACCATTTTTAAGCATACAGATCTTATAGTTGATATCTGAACGATATAATATGTAATCTTGAACTTTTTTTATGTCAATTTCACTTATCTTCTCTAAAGTACTTTCATCAGGTAAAGTTCTGCTTTTTTCTTCAGCAGTGCATAGATCTATAGTGCTCTCGTACTGTTCTATTGCTGATTCTAGAGTAATTTCATCTTCTAATTTTTTCTCTGTTTTAGCACAAGCTGGTACTGAAAATATAATTAATATTAATGAAAAGAATATAGTTTTTTTCATGGTATACATCCATCTTCAATAGCTTGAAATAATAATTTTTTGTAATGATCTTTTATGCTGAAATTGAGATACAACTTTGAATAGCTTGCAGAAGTTAAAACTTTGAATAACAAAATTACTTTGAAATATTCTCTTTATATGCTCGCAATGCCCTTGTTGTAACCAACAAATCAAAACTACTGTTTAAGTAGTCTATTTGATGAAGTTTATTTCTTTCTTCTTCAGGTAGGTTGTTAATATAATTAACATTACCTATAAAGTCATAAGGCATTAGAGTTTTAAATAAGTGTTCGGCTTCCCTGCGAGTAAAATAATCTATATTACTATCTAAAGCTACAGCCAAAATGTATTCTCTGGGTGTAGCACCATTTTGTATCAGACAAATTTGGTCATTTATATTACTACGATATATTATATAAGCATTGATAGTATTTTCAGAAAATTTGCTCATAGCTTTTAAATCATCTAGTTCAGGATCTTTAATAGAGTTTTTATCTTCTTCACACAAATCTACTGCATCATTCATAGTTTGAACTGCTCTATCTAGAGCTAAAGAATGTTCACTAGCACCTATGAACTGTGAACACGAGATGCATAACAATGTCATACTCCATATTAATGATAATTTAATATATTTCATGGCATACATCCTTCAGCAATAGCTTTAAAGAATTTTATTTCATTATTGTGTTTAGAATAGCCATCAGATTCTAATTCTAAAATAGCCCGATAAGCATCCTTTTCAACCATGTTCCTTTTTATTTGATCAACACTACCCATTGCTTCTGCAAATAATACCCAGTTAGCTCCGTCTATTTTTCGAGGGGCAGGTTTTATGGCTGCTTCTAACTCTGCTTTTGCCGATATACCCCAAATTGAGTTAATTGGTATTCCAGATGATGTCCTCCCGCCAGCAGGTCTTTTTGTAAATAAGAGTCCTGCAAATGCGGCAGGTAAAATTTTACTTAACCAGCTAGCTGATTCTATACGTGAGTCTATACTTTCAAGCCACCTCAAACTTATGTCACTAAACACTAAATTATTAATAATAGGACAAACCTTTAAGTTTGAGTTTCTTCTGGTTATTTTTACATCTATATTATTGCCGTCAGCAGTTGTTTTGCCACTCGACTCTTTACGCATAATCTGCATAACTACTAATCTCCAATCGTTGATAGATAAAGATGAACATTAGACCTCTTGCAAAAGTAGTTGTAAGACACAACGTATATTATTGAACTCTACTTACTTAATAGATATGCCAAACATAGATAAGCTACTCAAACAAAGTGACGCTGGTTTTAAACGCTACACAGGCATTCATAAAGCCACCTTTTATGACATGCTTGATGCCATGCAAGAGCATGAAGCATCTAAGACCAAATCAGGT
>NZ_PJBY01000021.1:0-2032 GCF_002836005.1 Psychrobacter sp. Sarcosine-3u-12 | reverse complement strand
TCTAATCGACAGCGCAGCAGACACAAGTTATGTCAGTGACGATATACTGATTCATAGAACTATGGGTGAGATGATTAATACCACTCAGCAAGATATGATGATCAGTAGTGGCGATAGTCATCATCAAGTCAGTAGCGAGTCTCTAAATATCATAGCCGATGGTCAATTTAGTATGACCAATGCCAAAGAGAACATCACCCTTTCTGCCCATACGGGGAAACTTGAAGCCACGGCTAAGCAGGATATAAACATCGCCTCCTCGACCAAAGAGGTTGAGATAGTCGCAACGAACAAGATCACGCTGACGGCTGGTGGTGCGAGTATTGTCTTAGAAGGCGCTAATATCACTATCGCCGCTAAGCAGTTTACGGAGAAAGCTGGGAAGCATAGTAAGGCTGGAGGCGGTATGGATGGGTTAAGATTGGCGGGGTTACCACAACATATCGTTAAACTAAAAAATTCAGTACTACGAAAACCAGATTGGGTTGCTTTTGAAGAAAATACTCTTGATTTAGCTGGAATGAAATGTCGCTTGACTCTAACCAATGGAGATTCTATAGATTCAATATTTGACGAAAACAGTTATGTAGAGTTTAAAGATATATACGGCGAAGAAGTAAGAATATTTGAAATTTTATTTGATGAAAAGACTAAATCTAAAAATAGCTTAGTTGACGATATATTAAAATTAATGTCCGAGTAATATTAAATAAAGGAGGTTTCTATGAGCGGTTACACAGGAGTTAGTGATTATAACTCTGCCACTAGAGCTTGGAAAGATAGAGTTTATCTTGAAGAACAAGCTAAAATTAATAATATAAATTATGTTGATGGGACGGAAGTCCTTAACCATTCTATCAAAGGATTTGAAGGTGCAGCCTCTAAATTCGCTAAAGATTTCATAAAAGATGCAAATGCTAGAATTAACTATACTAAAAAAATAAAAGAGATTTCTAATGAGACTTTAAAGGCAGTAGATAGTGGAAAGATTACTGTTGTAGAAGGTTTAGAGTACAGTAGTAAAATGCGTAACGTAATTATGGAAGAAACAAGAAGTATAACATCAGTACAAAGTCAGGCTGGGGCAATTAAAATGAAGAAAGTTGGAGTTAGTACAGAAGATCTAATGGATAAGTATTCAGAAAAACTTTTTTCCAAAAAATTTAATAAACTAAGTCCAATAGAAAAACAAAAAGTACAATACCATATTATAGAGGCTTCTGGTAGGAACCGTAAAAGTGTAACAATAAAAGTAAAACGTTTAAAGGTATTAGGTAAGGTTCTTTGGGTAGTTACTGCTGCCTTAGCAATCTATTATATTGCTACAGCAGAAAATAAAGTTAAAGAGTCATTTGTTCAAGGTGGCACTATTGGTGGTGGCCTAGCTGGAGGTACGCTTGCAGGAATGGGAGCATCAATAATCTGTGGGCCTGGTGCTCCTATATGTTTCGTTGCCGTAATACTAGTTGGTAGTGTGTTAGGAGGACTAATAGGTTCGGAAGTAGGTGAAGCTCTATATGAAGAGGCGGAGGAGTTTACTACATGGAAGGTATTGTGAAAAAAAGAGAATTATGGTCAGCATTATCTGAATTATTTGTTGATAATGAAATAAATTACGATGCTATTGCGAAGAAAGTTCAAAGTTATTCTTTAGATACAATTGAATATTCATTGTTTTATGAAGTAGCCCCTATTTGTTCACTAAATTTTTCAAGCGTTATACCTGCTGTGTGGTCTTTTTTTGAGATTGACACTATTGCACCATTAATTGAACAACATATCTCAAGATATAATAATGAAAAATTATATAAATTAAAAGCTGACTTTTTAGTAAAGTATTATAAGTTTCACTATAAATCAGAATGGTTGGAATTACAAAAAGAGATTATTTTTTTGAAAAACAATTGAAATACTTAGAGGTTAACCAATAACAGGGATGGTTATGTTTAAATATAAACTTCTAAAAGTAACCTTAATATTAGCATCACTATCTTTTTCAACTACTGCCTGCCAAGCAGAAAAAGAGAGCACT
>NZ_PJBY01000020.1:0-2243 GCF_002836005.1 Psychrobacter sp. Sarcosine-3u-12 | reverse complement strand
ATTTGTCCTGGCCATAACAATTTTATTTTGAACTGACTATATACGCTACTATAGTTAATAACGATCAGAATTTACAACCTTACGTTAGCGTGAAAGATGTTAACCTAAGAAACACAATGTTTAATAAATATTTAGAATGGTCGACTAAGGTTGGGCAAGGTGTCAAAGATGATGTCATTTCAGTTGGTATACCTAGAATTAATCCAGAAACTAACCAATTTTATCGTGAAGTCATTGATGGTTAATTTTCACAACTAGGAGCTACTATGAAATCAATAAAACTATTTACACTCTCTATTTGCACCTTAAGCTTAACCGCGTGTTTTACGCCTACAGGTCAACTCTTTGGCGAGCAAAAAGACTATCTAAAAAATGATCTAGGTCAAATTGTCAACGAATGCACTGACGAGATAAATCCTATGACTGGAGAAATAACTTTTAATGGCGTTGCTAAAAGTAAAGCTAATGCATTTTGGATAAGAAACAATTTGCCTAAGGGTACTTTATACTATGTATGCGAAGGTGCTCAAACAGTCCTGCCTAAAGACTGTCAGGGTAAACCACTGACCACACCTGAGATACGTCGCTACTGGAAGAAATACAATCTACCAGTAGGAACAACTGAATTTAATTGTAGTAGCGGTGTGCCAAAAGTAGCAAATGATAGCTAGGTTTATCAAATTAATCGTAACCGATATGAAGTCTAAAGAGACAGCACATGAAATCAATCCTATTAATCGCGCTCTCCGCTGTCGTTCTCTTATTATCGGCGTGTCTATCATCGCAGGGCAAAACCTTAGCCACCTCTATAAAGGATAAGTTTATGAATGAGCAAAAGACCCCATGGGAAACCTTTATATTTGCACCGCGTCATTATCCAGTAGAGCTGGTGGCAGGTGAATCCTTTTGGATGTACGACAATGGCGCAAGAATAGGATTTACAGCTCACGCAAATGGCGGTTGGCGATCAGCAGGGGCACAAGCAGGTGGTGGATCGATGCTACCTGACGGTATTAATCTAACTTGGCTGTCGCCTACCGAAGGTAAGTACTATCATGTCAGAGCGAGAATACCTAAAGAAATAATTCTACGAGAGTTTAATCGAAAATTAAGTATGGATATAGAAAACAAGTTAAAAACAGAAAAATTTAAGGAGATTCATTTCGCCTTAGCTCCTGGTGGTTTTGTCTCTATGCGCCTTGGCTGGGCACAAGTAGAAGAAGTGGCACAGTTTCAGGCTAAAGAAGTGGACATCTCATGGGAGTACTTCGCAGAGGCTAATCACTTCAATCCTGAGGGATTAAGTGAAGAAAAATATTTAGCAGGCTTTACTGACAAGCTACCTGAGCATATTCAAGTGCAAAGAGCTGATGGCACTGTTCCGTACGATAGATGGAAGGCGTTTAACACCCAAAAGTTTCCTTGGCATTTAGCCACTACGCTTGACCTACATGGTTATACTGAGTTTTTAATAAATGGGAATATGTCGTTCATAGCAAAACCTGAACTTGATTTATCAGTCTATACTGACAAACAAACAGTCCCTGCATGGTATCGAATATACTTTAAAAGAGAGGGCAAGCGTTATAGAGGCAACATCATTGTTACTCAAAACGATCCAGATCAAAGAGAACAACCTGAGGGTGATGTAGAGATATTTAATATCTTTAGACAGTATTTTGCAGAAGATAAAAGACCTGCCGCTTTGGTTATAGATATAATAGACGGTCAAATCGTCGCCTATCTGGACAATGGTATAACTAAAAGAGATCTACCCCTATACGATAGTGACTATCGGGTACTTAAGGATGATGAATATCCTTGGTTTAAATAAATAGTATCTAAAGATATCACTACCCGTGACGCTGGACTCTCCAATCGTCACAACCTACAAAATGGTTCCTCCCCTAGATTGAGCTATGCTGAATAAACCGTACACCTAAACTTGGTAAACTAAGCACAATAACAGGAGTTTACCATGACCAAGAAAGTAAGAACTTACAGCACAGAATTTAAAGCAGAAGCCGTCAAGAAGATAGCAGACAATAACGGCAATATTTCAGCTACTGCAAAGCAGCTTGGCATAGCGATGCAAACCTTATCAAACTGGCATAATAAAGCCAACCAAGGCAAGCTTGAAGGGACTGAGCAGTATGATCCACAGCTTATGGCTGTGCTAGAAGAGAATAAGCGCCTCAAAAGACAGCTTAAAGTGGCTGAAGAGGAGTGCGAGATCTTAAAAA
>NZ_PJBY01000019.1:0-3278 GCF_002836005.1 Psychrobacter sp. Sarcosine-3u-12 | reverse complement strand
GTAAAGGAAAGACATCAATAGCAACGCCAAAGTTATGATTACTTTGTCCACCTTTAGCCTTAGTAACTATACTACCTGACGCTGTACGTCCTTTAGCATATAACTTATTTTGTTCTTCATAAGTTCTAAGTCCTTGGACAATAATTAGCTTAATACCCAGTTCTCTTTCTGAGTCATTTATAAAATCCCTAACTGAACATCTAATTTTGGGATGTAACTTTTCAACCTTTTTTTCGTTCTTAGCACTTAAAGGTCTGCATCCTGTATTAGTCTGTGGCTTTTGAATTACTCCTTCACAAGTAGGTTTAAATACTCTATTTTCAGGTTTTTTTCCATCATCGTAATGATGCGCGATTTCCTTTTTAACTTCCCATGCGTAAGTCACACCACCTGAAAAGCCTCTCACCTTCAATTCTCCTTTTTCCTTCCATTCTCCTTTTTCTTTCATGAATGCTGGATTCTGTCTATAAGGATTCCCTTTTGCTTGTCCATTATCTTTAAAAATAATTTCATTGTCATCTATATCAATACCCTCGGGCTTAACAGACGCTGGACGTAGTATCGTCAGATACATTTCAAGGAAACTATCTATTTTTTTGTATCGATTATTGTATAACTGAAAGTACCTTTTAACCCAATCTAGTTGCTCTACTGCTGACATATTACGCAACTTATCTTTAGAGACATTTAAATCTTCGCGCGCACCTGCACCCATCTGAACTAACCCAACAAAACCAAGAGAGTTAACTTTAGATGGATCAAAAGTACCTTCTGTTTCCAGATGCATCAATGCCATCAAATTATTAGCCATTGCTAGGTAGTCATTCGGCCATAAGTCCTGACATATTTCAATGACTTTCTTTCTAAATTCACAGCTTACTTTCGCACTCCAAAATAGATTATGGGCTTTACAAATACAAGCACCATTAGTTGTAGCGACAGCCTTTGGCGCACCATCAGAGCTATTGCTAGGTTTTGTAATAACGTTGACAGGGACATCTGTTCTACTTGATTGAGAAGAACTACCTGTAGATGAAGAAGAAGTTTCATTGCTAGGTATCTTAAGCTTATCGCCTGGACGAATCGTATCAGTAAGCTTTAAGCCGTTAGCACGAGCTAAATCATTAGTATTAACGCCATGCTTTTGAGCAATGCCACTCAATGTATCGCCACTTTTTACAGTATAGTTACCTGATGTAGATGAAGGGTTACTACTTGAATTTGGAGTGATAGCAGGCGCTTTTCCAGCAGGCTTATCATTCTTGCTTCCGCTCATAGCATCAGTGACACCTTCAAACCCTTCTTTAGCTTTTCCACCTACCCAGTCAGCAGCACCGCCAATGACACCAACGGTCCCTTTTGCTGCATTACTAATGGCATCTTTTGCATTATCGAAGAACCCATCTTCTTCATTAGAAGCGTTAGGGGTCGTAGTTGATCTAGGTCTCGCCGTTGGTTTAGGAGAGGGTTTAGGGGGGTTATGAGATTGTGCTGAACCATCGTCTCGAAGCTTAATCGTCTGATCTGATTGTAGTTTAGTGGGATCTGTAATGCCATTTATACGCTTAAGCTGCTCTACTGATACGCCACTTCTTTGTGAGATGTCAGACAACGTCTCACCTTTTTTTACTTTGTAATTGGTTTGATCTTTTAGTGAGTCAGGTCTCTCATTAGTTTTGCCCGTTAAGCTACTACCCTTTGGCGGCACTTTTATAATTTGGCCTGGAACTATTCTATTAGGGTCTTTGATAGTCGCTTTATTAAGCTGTGCTAGTATTTGCCATGTTGTATCATGTATCTTTGCAATAGTGTATAGATCTTGACCTTTCTTAACTTCGTGTTCTCCCTTAGTTGCTGTAACTTGATGAGTGCTTCTTTGGTACGAACCACTGTTTTTATCAAGTGCTCTAAGCTTAACGGTTTGAATAGAAAAAGATGCTTTAAGCTTAATTGTACCTTTTTTAGAAGGAACACGAATGTAGCTATTCACTACGATCATTTTTTTGGTTAAAGGGTGTCGAACATGTACGACTAATATGGTGCCAGGTGGTCGGCTGATCCATGTACCAAGCCCTTGAGCATCAGACCTGTTGGTGCTTATTAGCTTTCCAGTTTCTCGAATTTCATGATATAAATTGGGAAAAGGTTTATTAAGTAGATCAACAAACTTGAGTTGAAATAGAATACTTTTCGGCTTACTCATCGTGACTCTCCTGATAAGAGTCTTGGCCTAAAGAATCGTTTGACTCATTGCTGTCATATTCATCAGACATTTCTGTCTCTTCATCCTCGTCAGGTTCAAACTCAACACCCCAATCCGTATCTTTAAAGCCCACTAGTATTTCAACCTCTTCTTCTTTATCACTAATAACAGGAGCAGTGCGTCCATGCTCATCTAATACCCCTTCTACCAATTGTCCATCAGGTCGCAGAATTTGAAATTCGATTTCATTGAAATTATGCTGATAAAACAAATCATAAACATCAAGCTTATTACTAAACAGTGGAATGGTCTCAGGCATCATCGGTAATGAATAATTAGCTCTCGCTCCAGAGACCAAACCCTTCTTCACAGCCTGCACTTTAATCGTCCCGGGGCACACAAGCTTAATCCCGCTGTCATCGATTGTAATCGATGCTCCTGCTGAGGTCTGCAGCTTGATCCGCTTCGGACTCGACACATTCACCTGTCCTGACTCACTACCAATCGTCATACCTCGCTGGCTGTGCAATTGCAACTCACCGCCTTGGGCTTGTATCGCTACAGGTTTAGTGTTGGCACTGATATGTAGCCCTGACTGATCCGCTTGACCACCAACCCCAGAGAGCGAGTCAATCGTATTTGCCGTCAGCGTATAATTGCCTGCCACCACATCCGACTGGGTAGCGCCTGACTGTATGACTATTGTTTTCGCCGTCCATAGCGTATTATTTGCAGAGGCCAGAATGCTGTCTTTGCTGACCAGCATCACATCGGCTGCGCCAAGTACTTCGGTATCTAGCGTCTCATCAATGATTTGCGCCGTACTTTTAAACCCTTCTATTGACGCTCGGGCATTACTGAGCGCTTCGGTCGATTGTAGATGCGCCTGCTTAGCCTCCGCTAACGTCTCACTCAGCTCAGCTCAGCGCCTAGCTTAAGCTGTTGCTGTCCTGCATCATTGACCCACGCAGACTCGTGCTCTGACTGGCTGTGTCTTAGTCCGAAAGTGGAGAGTAATACGCCTGTATCACCTGTGATTTGTAAACCATGGTCGCTTGCCAGATTGACACCTTGT
>NZ_PJBY01000018.1:0-3879 GCF_002836005.1 Psychrobacter sp. Sarcosine-3u-12 | reverse complement strand
ATTTAGGAGATAAGGGTTCTTATCACTATCTAGCTGAAAAAAATCCACTAAAAACTAATTATTATAAAATTAACAAAGAAAAATCTCCTTTTAAATTTGGTTCTAAAAAACTAACTTTTAAAAAAGAATTATGGGTAAATATAAAAACTGAAGACTTAAATAAACTATAGACTGTTTAATTATATAGCCAATCCCACTTAAAAATGTTATAAACTAATCATCAAATTCAATTGTTATTATAAAGACCATGACTTACTCACTAGATTTTCGTATGCAAGTTCTTAAAAGTATAGATGGTGCAGAGTTAGCCGACTTAATCTATGAGTAGAAGTACTTATATTGAACTATCAAGAAATTTTCAGATGGCTTGCAATAACAATAGGTATAGATGGAATGATTACGTACCAATTATGCGTTATGTATTTTAGAAGAAATAAGCAAAGTATTGCTTACATTTTTTACTCAGATAAAAATTATTACGATAGAAAAAAATAGACGGTTATGACATACATTTTTTTATCATTGCAATGGCAGGTATTTATATGAACTACCATCTAAAATATAAAAAATATGGGTCATTTAAAATACCACAACTGGCTTGGTATCCCTCAATTAATGACAAGAGTGCACTTAAGATGTACCAAAAGCATAACAAGCTACTTATGGGTTCGTTTTTTACTTTTGTTCTTACGGCTTTTTGGTTTATAGGTAGTGGTTTATTTATTTGGCTGGCTACGCGAGTAGGACAATAGTAGCATAAAAAATATTTGTCAAGGCAATTATAAATCTTGAATCTGCATACATTATGCGTGAAGACTTTCCCGAAAATGATGAAGAAAGTCATTTAGGATATGCTCAAATTATCGCTGAAGCGATTCAAGGTATCGGTATTGATGATAGTAATATTGGTATTCCACAAAGCATGCTTGATGCTTTTGAATCGACTGCACCAAAAAGTGATGCCGCTACTGAAGAGGAGTTTAAAAAAGTCTTGCTACCTCAGATAAGTAGTAGCATCAAAATCAATCAAAACTGGCTATTTAAAGCGCTTGGCGGTTTGGATAAGGAGCTGGTCGAGATTATTTATGACTTTAGCAAGAAAGACAGAGCTTCTGAAGCAGTAGGTACTGGAATAGGCTATACGGTAGAAGGGGTTAGTGCTGCGACATTAAATAAGATAACAGTCAACAGTAATCGAAGCGCTGCTATCAATAAAGATAAATTGATTCAGACACTGAGTCAAAATTTATTAGCATTGAGTTTTTATGATCCAAAAGCATTCAGAAATTTGTATAAAGCACTAGAGCTTAGTGTATATGGTCACTCAGGACTGACAGTTATCCGAAAAGAGGTAACTGCTACAGCAGACACGATTGTCAGTTTTGCAAACTTTGCTATGGGTGCAGTATTGCCGAAGTCATGGATCGATAGGATTAATAATAGCGCCAGACGAGCTAAAGATGGTGCTAAGAATGTCGTAGAAGCTGTCACTGACACTACAATTGTGCGTACGCCACAGATCGATAATCTACAGCAGGCTGAAAAGTGGGTCTTACCATATGTTGATAAAGCCCTTGCAACAGGTAAAGGTATAAGTGAGTTGAGCCAGCTCAATGATGGTCAAAAGCCTATTGATCTTGATCAGCTGGATGCTGATGCATTAGCTGCAAGGGGTATTGAGTGGCACAATAACATCAAGAATATGGCGACGGGTGCGACAGGAGGAGTATCGGCTTTTATTGCATTTTTTCAGCTAAATGCAGTGATCGCCAGTGTACCAGCGATCGCCAGATTAAAATACGCAGGCGACCCGCTACGGCTAACGCAAGAGCAATTAGGTACTATCAGCTCTGGGCTTGCGTTAGTCACGGCGAGTATGGATGTGGCAGCATCAGGAGCTAGCGTGCTTGGCAGAACCAGTTTTGCAAACAGGCTTGTCTATCGCGCAGGATGGTTAGGTGTGGTTGGCGCAACGTTTGAGGTAGGAAGCTTAGCGATTTATGGTTATCGTAAGTTTAATGATGGGAATACCGCATCTTGGATTTCCAGTGATGCAGCTGCTTTCTCGATAGGTGCTTCAGCTTATGCTGGATTTAATCTAGGCTTATTAGCGATAGCATCGCCAGCCGCCGCATTACCTGCGCTACCACTATTAGCGATTATGTTTGTCGGTATGACTCTAAGCTATACTTTTCAGCGCCTAGCCTATAAGTTTGATGATAAAAACAATACATTGATAGAATACTGGTTAGACAACAGCGTGTTTGGTCATAAAGCCATGCGAGGACAAGACTATTATCTGATAAATCCGTTTCAGTCAAAGTCGCCTTTCAATAGTTTGGAGCAAGACATTAGCGGCTTTATCACCGCATCCACCTTATTTTTAGCCAATAACCGTTTACAAACCTTTCAAGGTAATGTACCTATAGAGCATAAAACAGACTCAAATAGTGAGATAAGACTTCCGCCAATCCTTGAGATTGTAAAAGAGCATCTGACCTTATTTCAAAGTCAAATTCACATTGGGAATTGGGACAAAGCAAGTCAACTGACTATAGAGGTGGTTGCTGATAAAGGTGGCAGAGAGCAAAACCTATATAAAGCGACATTCTATAATTCTGCCAGTGATGAACCTGCTGCGGGTAATATCAAATCATCAGCTCTTGAGAGATTATTGCCTATAGTGACAAAAAAAGAGGCTGAAAAAGAATCGGAACCTCAGTTTATCATTGATACGCAGAATATCAATAACGCAAAAGTGATTGTGACCTATACGCCCGATACCAGTCGCAATCCGCCATACCCTCTAAAAGACGTAAGCTATTTGGATAATAATAGCTACTAAAGAAAGGTTGCAAAAAAAATAATGATTTACAATCCTCCTAACAATACCCATCCCATCGAAAAGCTACTAAGTAAACCTTGGGAAGGGAGCATACCTGCGTATCGAGAAAAAAAAGCCAGCGTAGAGAAGCTGAGCCGTGATATGCATGAGGTAAACCCAGACTACCTACTGTTTCACCCCATTATTAACTCGTATCAATTGGTTGGTTTCTTAATGGCCTATTGCTTTAGTTGGTTATTTGGGCAAATATTATTTATTTCAGTTGTTATTTTTTATGATATTTTATTTAATAAGAGTATGGATTTTTTATTTTTTTTGGGAATGATTATGCAAGTACTTCTCATTCTAACATTCGGATTATTACCGTATATAGCATATAGACAGTTTAAAAATAAAAAATCCTACTATAATAAAATTGTATTGTTAAAGCAGACCCAGCAAGTTGCCTATTATGAGCATAATCGTAAGCAAGCGCCTGTTTTTCATTTAATTAATTATAAAGATATTGTCGCCTCAGTCAGACGTAACAACGGCGTCGTTTTTGAAGCCTTGAACCTGCATGTGATTGATCCTAAAACCAACCAAACCATCCAAAGTATTAATCTCGAAGATATGCAACTTAGCCCTTACGACCAATGGACGTTTATCCGTACCTATATGGAGCGTCCCGCAGACGAGCTACCGCTTGACCCACGATATGCCCACGCGTGTCCAACAGATATCAGCACATCGCTACTCGCCTGTGCCGATATTGCTCAAGAGAAAAAAGACAAGGGTCTGACTGGACTACAACATGAAGTGACCTTTATGGGTTGGTTGCGCGCTTGTACCGTCAGTTACTTAGACTTGGCCGAAGGCAATATCTATCAATCGAGTGCCAATCCTGCCTTACATCCTGAAGTGCAAAGACGGCTCATGTGGGACGGTGAGCACAATCCGTATAACATCCTACCTGTCACAGAAGAGCGCAAGGCCGCCTTTAACAATCAAAACCGAAAAATGAAAATAAAATGGTACTTAGGCATTGCAATTAA
>NZ_PJBY01000017.1:0-4829 GCF_002836005.1 Psychrobacter sp. Sarcosine-3u-12 | reverse complement strand
TAATGTTTTAGTCAACTGTAAGCGTTTAGCGTCTGATATATCAGCATTTGAGACATAAATATCAGCAGTTTCTAGGATTTTAGCATCACTATAACCTAAGCCTTGTAACTCACCGCCGTAACTAACGACAATACGTTTTATCTCATTAACTTGTTCATCACTATTGAATGTAGACCATTGTGTTTTAGCTGCAGAATTAGCTGAAAAGTTGACTTCGCTCTGCGGCGTTGGCACTTTATCGAGATCATTACTGTTATCTGGGTCAGTTAGTTTTTTAGAACCTACCTTTTCTGCATATATTTCAGGCTGTATTTTTTCGATATTGTCACAACCACTGACTAATAAACCAAAACTTACGAGTGCCAAAAGTAAATGAGATTTATTAATTTTCATAACCACTTTCCTGTAGATTAATCATCACCTAACAACAAATTCTCCAAAATTCCCTCATAAATCTGCGCCAATTTACCCAAGTCATCTACTTCTACCTTTTCATCAACCTGATGAATCGTCGCATTACGTACACCCAATTCGACGACTTGCGCACCAGTCGGAGCGATAAAGCGTCCGTCAGAAGTGCCACCAGAGGTTGATAGAGTAGCGTCAACGTCAGTGACGGCTTTAATCGCTTGTTGACACGCTGAGACCAATTTACCTTCTGGCGTTAAAAACGGCTGACCAGATAATTTCCAATGAATATCATAACTGGCTTTGCTGTTCTCAAAATGTTTATCAAAGATAGCATGGGTTTTTTCTTTTAACTCTTCTTCAGTGGTTTCCGTTGAAAAGCGGAAGTTAAAAACAGCATCAAGCGTTTCTGGAATGACGTTGGTGGCGCCTGTACCACTATTGATGTTCGAGATTTGCAAGGAAGTCGCAGGGAAGTAATCATTACCGTTATCCCAAGTGGCGTTTGTCAAATCTGCTAAGGCTGACATGGCGGCGTGGATAGGATTGGACGCCAGATGCGGATAGGCGACATGGCCTTGCTTACCAGTGACGGTGAGTACTGCACCCAATGAGCCACGGCGACCATTTTTGATAATATCGCCTAGCGTATCAGTGCTTGATGGCTCGCCAACGAGGCAATAAGTAATTTTTTCTTGACGCGCTTTTAAGGCTTCAATGACTTTGACTGTACCATTGATGGACGGGCCTTCTTCATCTGAAGTAATTAAAAAGGCGATAGAGCCATTGTGCTCAGGATGATTGGCAACGAAGCGTTCAGCGGCGATAGTAAAAGCGGCAATGCCCGTTTTCATGTCAGCGGCACCGCGCGCCCATAGATAGCCATCTGCAATGGTTGGCGTAAATGGCGGATAGGTCCAATTATTTTCATCGCCCGTTGGAACGACGTCGGTATGACCAGCAAAACAAATAACGGGATCAGCTGTGCCACGGCGTGCCCAAAGGTTTTTGACCTCCGCATGCTCACCGCTTTGCTTTCTATCACCGAAATACATAAACTCACAGTCAAATCCGGCCTGTTTTAGTCGAGACGATAGTATATCTTGGCAACCGTCATCATCTGGGGTGACCGAAGGGCGTTCCAATAACGCAATACTTAAGTCTAGCGTTTGCTGTTGATGGGTAAGGGTTTGTTTATTGGCGTCAGACATAGATAAACCTTTTATTTTTTAGTTAAATTATTAATTTACTTCAAATCGTATATTTTTATGCGCGTAGATTGGATTAAAAATTTAGCTTACAACTACAACCGTTTTTGATAGGTTAGGAGTAAGTGGTCAATAATACTTTTTCTAGCCCTCAACAAACGGTACCAAACCATCTCGGCGCATCCACGTCGCGATAGAGTAGCGTTGACGATGGGCGATTTGTACTTGGTGTTGTAAGTCACTGTCAAATATGATTAATCTATTGGCAACTGGCATAACATTATGATGAATGCCATGTTTATCAACGACTTCTAAAGCGCCGCCATCACTATCGCTCCAATCATCATTAAGATAAAATACTGCTGAGATAACGCGCTCATCACGACCAGTCGGATTGTCACTATGCCATTGATAGCCAAAGCCTACAGGATAACAGGCGTAATGTGCTTCACTATGGCGAATACCGGCGAACAAACTGCGATTGAATAAGGCGGCAAGCGCATTGATACTTTGCAAATAATAATAGCCTGCAAAGAAATTTTCGGTAATCCAGCGAATGCGGTCACCACGAATATTGCTCACACGAATACCAGCCGTCAGCTCGGCATCACGGTAGTCGATAAAGCCACTTTCTGCCTGCAATGCTAATAGTGCTGTATCCTTAAAGATATCATCAATAACTATCCAACCGTCATCTACAAACTTATCAAGCTGCGCATCTGTTAGCTTGTCTGACCAATTGACGTCAAAGTCCGACATGTTTAGGACGTGTTGACTGGGTGGCTTCGTACTATCGTCATGAGTCGGCAAAAAAAGCATGGGCGGATTATCCTGACCAATAGGATTATCGACCACCAACTGTGTCACCTCAAGATTGCTAATAATCTTTGTCATTTCGTCTCGCCGTTATCAGTAAACAGTCAATTCGCTTGCAATACAGCGTCAATCAACGCCTTTTTACCAAAACCATCGTTATCTTTTACTCTGCCTATGCTACCATAGATGCAATTTTTCTTATTTAAACTTTTGAACTTATGAACTATAAACACGCCTACCACGCTGGTAACTTTGCTGATGTGGTTAAACACATTTTATTGGTACAATTGCTCAATCAACTGGGGCAAAAAAACAAACCTTTTTATGTGCTTGATGCTTATGGCGGTCGTGGCCTGTATTCACTTGCCAGTGAAGAGGCTCGCAAAACAGGGGAAGCTAAAGGTGGCATCCAAGCGTTAGTAAACGCCGATGTCGCAAAAGCGCCACCTGCTGTCAAAGAGTATATGGAAGGGATCAAGCAAGCCCGTTTCACTTACGACAAAAAAGTCTATCCTGGCTCACCGTGGTGGATCGCCCATCATGTCGAAAAGAACCCTGATGCGGGCGTACGCGGTGAAGCCTTTGAAGCCAAAGCCAGTGAGTACGATGCTCTGAACTATCAGCTGCATAAATTGCCAATCGGTATTCATCATCGTGACGCCTTTGAAGGTATTCGTGCGGTTATTCCACCACAAGAACGTCGCGGTCTGATATTCTTAGACCCTCCCTACGAGCAAGAACACAAAGACTTTACCCGTCTGATTGATCTATTGGTGCACTCTTATAATAAGTGGCCGCAGGGTACTTATGCGTTGTGGTTTCCGATTAAAAATATCGAAGCGGTAGAGCTGTTCTATAAGAAGTTAAAACGTACTGAGATGAGACGTCAGTTGGTTTGTGAGCTGAATATCTATCCAAATGATATCGCCGTGGGTCTTAATGGCACGGGAATGCTGGTTATTAATCCGCCGTGGCAGTTCGATAACCATGCTCGTGAAATTCTACGTTTCTTACAGCCAGTACTAAAAGTGGCTGATGCGCCAGACCTAACGCCTGATAGTGCCACCAACGTTCGCTGGCTAGTCGGCGAATAGTGACGTCAGTAGATAGCGGTGTCAATGAATAGCAATGTCGGCGAATGAGGATATTAAGATGACTACTGAGCAACCACCTAAAGGTCAATCAAATAGCGAGCATCTGAATGATGGTTTGGTAAAAGAGCCACTGTTACAGGACAATGCGGCAACGTCGCCGCCTTTTGTTGATGAGCATGAATTTAACATTCGCTTAGCGGACAATGATAATTATGATGGTCTGACTTTTGAGGTGATTGAAGCAGAAGTTGCCGAAGGCAAGCGCGTGGTCAGTCGCGGCGTATATCTAGCGCCCAATCTGATTACCACCTTGTCGCTGCTATCCGGTTTTTATTCGATTTTGGCCAGTACCCAAGGCGAGTTTTATAAAGCCTCGCTAGCCATTTTCTTATCTGCCATCCTAGATGGTGCAGATGGGCGGGTTGCGCGTATGCTTAATGCGCAAAGCCCCTTTGGTGAGCAGTACGACTCGTTAGCTGACATGTTGGCATTTGGTGTGGCTCCAGCTATTTTGATTTATAGTTTTGCGCTGCAACCTCTGGGTCGCGTCGGTCTGGCCTGTGCTTTTGTGTTTACGGCTTGTGGTGCATTTCGCTTGGCGCGCTTTAACGTGCAGGTTGGTATCGTTGACAAAAAATACTTTGTTGGTTTAGCCAGTCCACTGGCTGCAATTCTGGTCACTGCGGCTGTTATGGTAGCCATCGATCACAATCAGTGGATAGGCGAATACGACACACTAGTGATGTTCTTATTCGCGGCTTGGGTAGTTATTTGCGGCTTGCTCATGGTTAGTAACGTTAAATACTATAGCTTTAAAGAATTTGATAAAAAGAAGGTGCCGTTTGTGGTTCTTATCATTGGTGTATTGGTCATGAGCATCGTGCTATATGACATACCTGTAGGTATTCTAGCCATTGGTATCATTTATGCGCTATCAGGTATTTTTACTACGTTAAAAAGTAAAATGTAAGAGCAAAGTTGAAGTGGAAGCGTTAAATCGTAAGTAATCAAGGGGTTAGGATATATATTAATTTAAATCTCCAAACCCCCTTGACCCTCATCTCAAAGCGCGTATAATGCGTCCCAGTCGGAAGGGAAGCTACTTAAGAAAATGATTTATCATTAATTAAGGGAGCAATTAGTTTAAGAGTTCAGAGCGACTATTTAGGTAGTTAGACAAGACTTTCAAACTAAATAAAATAACCTCTTGACTTCATAAATAAAGCGTCTATAATACGCACCTCATTAAGGCAAAGCAGGAAAGCTTATATGTAATTACATATAAATAACCTGAATAACCTAC
>NZ_PJBY01000016.1:0-4931 GCF_002836005.1 Psychrobacter sp. Sarcosine-3u-12 | reverse complement strand
TTACGGCGCTGATACCCTTGAGATGGCAGAGGCCAATCTTGAGCACTTTGATGAGACTTGGGGCACAGAGTACCCGCATGTGGTCAAGTCTTGGCGCAATAACTGGGAGGGCTTAACGGTGTTCTTTGAGTATCCTAAAGACATCAGAAAAGTGATTTATACCACCAATGCTATTGAGTCATTGAACAGCGTGATTCGAACAGCGGTGAATAAGCGTAAGGTGTTCCCCTCTGATCAGGCAGCATTCAAAGTGGTGTACTTAGCCACCCAGCAGGCGTCTAAAAAGTGGTCTATGCCCATTCGTAACTGGACGTCTGCTTTAAATCGCTTTATGATAATGTTTGATGATCGTATTAGTAAGCATTTAATCTAAATGGCAGTTACACAGAATCTGGGATGGTCTCACTTGCTTAACCTTTGTCAGTCAACAATTTAACGCCCAGTCCCATAAATACGACACCGCTGATTTTGTTCAAGACAGACTCAATGGCAGGGTTTTTTCTTAGGTTTTTGCTGAACTTTGACGCCAATAATGTCAAACACGAGCACCATATCAAACCCGTGGTGGCAAAGGTCAGCCCCAATACCAAAAATGACAACATGCTATGAGCATAACTGGGGTCGATAAACTGAGGAAAGAAAGCGACAAAAAACAAAGCCACTTTGGGGTTAAAGGTATTGGTGAGCACCCCTTGTTTGTATATCTGCCAATAATTGAAAGGCTTCATAGTTGCAATGTTTTTGTGGTCTTGCACGTTATTCGTTATCAAAGGTGCTTGTTTACTTGTTAGCATCTTAAAGCCTAAATAACACAAGTAGCTGGCACCAATATATTTGACGATCATAAATGCTATTGGGGAATTGGCCAATAATACTGATAGACCTAGCGCCGCTAATAAAGTATGAATCAACGCACCGGAAGTCACGCCTAGTACTGAATAAAACCCAGCTTTTTGCCCTTGTGAGACACTACGAGTAATGATGTACATGGTATCCGAGCCTGGTGTGATATTTAATAAAATGGCGGCAGCGATAAATCCTAGATAATTTTCAATACCAAACACAACAAGCACCTCCCTTTGATGGCTCTAGATATCCCTATGTTATAGAGTGTTTATATATTTTATAAGTTTTTTATAGGGTAGATAGTAGTGAGCATTGTAAGAGTTGGCAATAGAGTAAATCACCCAATGAGTACCCATATTAAAAATCATAAGGTAGGTTGTGCTCTCAGCCTTCATAAAAATTGATAAAACATAAATTTCTTATGTAAATCGCCCATACAGTAATATAAATTCTGATAATATGTCTAAACTAAATAAGACATTTGTTTGCTATAGGAATTTGAAATGACCCGACTAACTGGTACTCTTGCTTTATCTATTTTTGCGGTGATTATTGGAATGAATGCGGCGCACGCCGAGAGAGTCTGTAAAGTAACGGACCCGACTGGTACTCCGTTAAATATTCGCGACCAACCTAATGGTAAGGTCATTAATAAACTACGTAATGAGCGCGAAGTTTATATCACCGAAACGACTTACGATAATAGAAGCCGTCCGTGGGTATATTTGGAAGGATATTATAAGGGAGAATACAGACACTGGGGCTGGGCGATTAGAGAATTCGTTTCTTGCTACGATCGTTAGTAGGGTGATTTGTCAGTTTTGGATGAGAATAGATAGCCAAATTTGCTAAGCCTAAGTGTCTTAGGCAATAAATTAGTGGCTATTAGAATTTTGGTACAGTGTTGATTTATAAGAAACCAGCCTAAAAAATACGAGATATTTTTTAGGCTGGCTTTTTTCAGCTTTCGTAAGTTTAATGAGCAAAAACACCGCTCGCTCATCACGCTTTAATCATACACGATATCCGCAAAATCACCCTCGCTCAAGCCCAATGAGATCGAGCAATGCTCATCCAGACGACATTCATCCTATGCGCTCACTAAAACGCCATAAATCGTACCTATCCGTTTGTATAAACCCCGCAAAAATACATAAAAACAGCATCTCTAAAGCCATTAAAACGGTATCATCACGATATTTTATGACTTAACCAACCCAGCAAACACTGCTGGATAAATAGCCTGCCAAATTGAGTGAACCATGACCAGACGCGACCTTATTACCTTCTTTGCGCTTTCCTTTATGTGGTCGCTCTCATTTATATTTTATCGGGTGGGTGTCCCTGAGTTTGGCTCGTTGGCATTTGCCAGCCTGCGCGTGGTATTTGCTGGACTGACCATGCTTATTTTTATATTAATGAGTGCGAAAAACCGCAAAGGTATCAAAGAAAGCTACAAAGTGCTAACCATCGTTGGGCTGTTCTCGGCTGCCATTCCATTCGTGTTATTTTCCTTTTCAGCGCAGACGGTGAACGCTGGTGTATTGGCGGTGCTTAATGCCTCTGTACCAATGATGAGCGGCTTTATCGCCAGTATGTTCTTTAAAGAAAGACTGACCAAGCGGCAAACGCTAGGATTGGTCATTGGTCTGGTTGGGGTGATTATCCTCATGAGTGGGAACTTATTTGGTGAGCAGGGGCAGGGCTTGGGGACGGATTTAGGCTCAGCGTTGCTACCGATGGGTTATGCGCTATTTGCCAGTGTTGGTTATGCGATAGGGGCAAATATCACCAGAAATTATTTACAGGATATCTCCCCGATTGCGATTACGGCAGGCTCCCTCATTATCGCTAGTGTGGTGATGACGCCGATTGCCGTCTACAAATTCCCTTATGGCACAAGTATCAGCCTGCAAGCTTGGGTATCGGTGATCTGTATCGGGGTATTTTCGACCGCCATTGCCCTCATCTTTATGAACCAGTTGATCAAAAATATCGGCCCGATGCGCGCGACCAGTATTACGCTGGTTATCCCTATTTTTGCGATATTTTTTGGTTATATCTTGCTTGGCGAAGCACTGGATATCGGCGCGATCATTGGCTCAGTCGTGATCTTGTTTGGCACTTATTTATCATTAAACTTGTCATTAAAAGGCTTGGTCAAGTCGTAAACTGCTTTATCGGACAGGCTAAAGGTTTGTCCGATAAACGCTCAAGCGATGAATGGTATAGTCGGTTCAATATAATTTGGATACAAGGAAGACGAGTGAAAGTACTGCAAATAGTAGGCTAAGCGAGACTGACACCGTATCTGAGTTATATAGGATTGACTATATTTGAAGTAAGTTGCAACAAGCCATTATAAAAACGACAGACGTAAAAAAGCCCAGTCGCCGTATGATGACTGGGCTTTTTTATTGTTCGCTTATTAGTCTTACCTGATGCTTAAAGGTACTAAGCAAAAGTGCTAATAAGTGACGCCGTATAGTGGCGTCCCCAGGGGGATTCGAACCCCCGTTACCGCCGTGAAAGGGCGGTGTCCTAGGCCTCTAGACGATGGGGACGCATAGAGTGTCATAACCAAATGGCTACAACGGTACTTCACAATATCAGAGAGCTTATCTATTAATAGAGCAAGCCTTGCCTAGGTGCTGATATCGTCCTACTAGCGAGTATTCATTCTAAAGTTTCAGTAAACTGAGCTTTGTCGTAAATAGTATGGTGGAGCTAAACGGAGTCGAACCGTTGACCCCTTGCATGCCATGCAAGTGCTCTACCAACTGAGCTATAGCCCCTCGCTAAGAGTGTGCGTATTTTATGCAAGACCAGCAGTCCTGTCAACCACTATTTTAAAAATAATTCATAAATATGCAAAAAAAAGCGAATTTTACGGTCAATAAGGAATTTCGAGGTAAGTATCTTTTAAAAATTATTTTTTTTGGGCTAAATAGTTGTATGAGTAAAAGTTTAGCTGTAGTCTGATGTATGCCCTCTGGGAAGATTATTAGATTGCGTATCGCAATCTGTTTTGAGAATGTAAGGTCTTATGTCTGATTACGCCTACGGTAATCTGATACTGCTATAGGTATCTAAAATATTGTACGGTGACCATATGAGTTCCCAGAGGGTTACTATTGTAATATTAAACCTATGAATAAACTATCTAATTTAAGAAGCTGTAGTGACAGAAAAGGTCTAGCTTCATTATTAGGCTTTTCTGAAAAGCAACTAACAAACATACTGTACTCATCTAATATTAATGAGAAATATTACAAGTTTTCAATACCTAAAAAAAGCGGTGGTGACAGACGTATTTTGGCGCCGCATGCCAGTTTAAAGCTATTACAGTCGAATATGGCTATATTATTAAGTCAGTGTCATGACGAAATCGAAAATGAAAGAGTAACTAAAACTGCGCAACAATCATCCATTCTAAGCTTCTCCTCCCATGGCTTCAGAAAAGCCCTCAAAACTGACAATTCATTAGAGCCATTTAGCTTCAATATATATAGTAATGCCAAAAAACATATAAATAAGAAATATGTTTTGAACATTGATATAGTTGATTTTTTTGAAAGCATAACCTTTTCCAGAATCGTTGGTTATTTCCATAAGAATCGACATTTCCTGTTAGATATTGATGTCGCTATACTTATTGCTCAAAT
Organism: Psychrobacter sp. Sarcosine-3u-12; assembly: GCF_002836005.1. Taxonomy (NCBI): domain Bacteria; kingdom Pseudomonadati; phylum Pseudomonadota; class Gammaproteobacteria; order Moraxellales; family Moraxellaceae; genus Psychrobacter; species Psychrobacter sp. Sarcosine-3u-12. The sequence goes on along the minus strand of NZ_PJBY01000016.1, from coordinate 420 downwards.
AGCTACCTACAGACCTTCAATAAGTGTAGAAGGTTACCTACCACAAGGAAGCCCTTTATCTCCTATAATTAGTAACCTTATAGGTAGTATTCTTGATGCCAGAATTCTGAGACTATCACAGAGATATAAACTTGATTACTCGAGATATGCTGACGACATTACTCTTTCAACCAATATGAAGAGTTTTCCTACAGAAATAGCTTATTTGAAGAATGATGAGTGGGTAGTTGGCTCCAAACTAAAAAAAGCTATAGAAGGGTCAAGATTTACTGTAAACAAGAAAAAAACAAGACTTTATACTAGGAATAAGAGACAAGAAGTAACTTCTTTGACAGTAAACAAAAAAGTGAATATTAGTAAAAAATATTATAGATATACAAGATCCATGGTTAACGAATACTGTAAAACAGGAAGTTACTC
>NZ_PJBY01000076.1:0-116470 GCF_002836005.1 Psychrobacter sp. Sarcosine-3u-12 | reverse complement strand
ACTCATAAAAATATCTCAAACCTCATTTATAAAGGAAGCGGACTATGGCAATGCCAGGGCGTGGCGGGATTCTAACCTGCCATATGGAAGATATCGAAACGTTGTACGCCAGCTATTTATCCTTTGTCAATAATGGGGCATTATTTATTCCCTCTGACCGCGTGCAAAATTTGGGCGATGAGGTGTTTATTGCGGTGACTTTGCCCAATTCTAGTGAGCGCTTACCGATGAATGGTAAGGTGGTATGGATTAATTCTAAAGCCCAAAGCGGTCGTCCAGCCGGTTTTGCCGTGCAGATTGGTACTGATATCGCAGGCCAAAGAATTAAAAACGAAGTCGAGCGTTTATTGGCTGGTAAGATTGACAGTTTACAGTCTACTTATACTATGTAGCATGTATATAGTCAGAGCACTTTTAAACCGCTACGGTGTTACCCGCCCTAGATGTACTTAGTGTACTATCTGCGGTCGGTCGCCTTGTAGCGATTCTAAAATTCCTCGACTATATCTATCCGCACGCTTATCCGTTGAAATAATAATGAGTTTCAAAAAAATAATGTGATAAAAAATGCCGCCTTAGATATAGGGCGGCATTTTTTTAAGTAAAATAGGACTGGATTAAGTACGACTAAGTAAAGCAAAAAGACAGGTTAATAACGCGGGGGTACATACATATCATCTGGAATCGGCTCACGGTAATACTCATCATCGCGTTTACGCTCGGGCAATTCTACCTCATCGCGCGGCACCTCTTTATAAGGAATTTGCTCAAGCAGATGAGCAATACAGTTTAGCCTCGCACGCTTTTTGTTATTGCCTTCGACCACCCACCATGGCGCTTCAGGGATATGAGTACGCTCGAACATGGTCTCTTTGGCCTTGGTATAATCCTCCCAACGCCGCCGTGATTGCAGATCCATCGCTGAGAGCTTCCATTGTTTAAGAGGATCATGAATGCGGCTCATAAAGCGCGAATGTTGCTCATCATCAGTAATCGAAAACCAGTATTTGACCAAGCGAATGCCGGAGCGTACTAACATACGTTCAAATTCGGGCACCGACTGAAAAAACTCCTCATACTGCGCATCCGTACAAAACCCCATGACACGCTCGACACCGACGCGGTTATACCAACTACGATCAAACAGTACGATTTCACCAGCAGCAGGCAAGTGCGCCACATAACGCTGAAAATACCATTGTGATTGCTCACGTTCCGTTGGTGCAGGTAGGGCGGCCACTCTACAAACGCGTGGGTTTAAGCGCTGGGTGATACGTTTGATAGCGCCACCTTTACCCGCAGAGTCACGACCCTCAAATATCACCACAATACGCTCACCGCGAGCCACCACCCAATCTTGTAATTTAATCAGCTCACGCTGCAACCGTACCAGCTCTTGAAAGTACATACGGCGATCAAGTTTTTCTTGCTCGCTCATCTCCCGACCATCAAAACGAAAGTCCCGCACGTAATCATCGATCTCGTTCTCAAGCTCTTCATCATAGGTATCAATCAAGTCTTGATGCATCTTGCGGCGCAGCTCATCATTAAAGACGTCTTTGTCCATGCGATCGATGAAATTGCCTTGTTCAGGTGCGGTAAGCTTCTTACGCTCTTGCGCTGTCAATGAGGTGGGGTCAATCGCTGAGGGTGTTTTGCTCATAGAAAGCTCCTGATAAATGGTATTATGGTTGTTATTGATTACCATTACTTTAACATATCTACTGATGAGCCCTTGAATTGCCTACGTTTTATTATTGTGTGCTGGCTGATGGCTTACTAAATTTGCATTTTTAACCAGTAAATTATAGACATAAAAAAACACCCTTCAATCAGTGGACTAAAGGGTGTTTAAAACGTAAAGCTTTATTGGTTAGCTAAATGAATTAGGAAATTACTTTTCTAGGATACAAGTAACGCCTTGACCACCAGCGGCACAGATAGAGATAAGTGCACGACCTGAGCCTTTTTGATCCAATAATTTAGCAGCAGTGGCTAAGATACGACCACCAGTAGCAGCAAATGGATGACCTGCCGCCAATGATGAGCCATTGACGTTGAGCTTGCTACGATCGATAGAGCCTAGTGGGGCGTCAAGACCTAGACGCTCTTCACAGAAGGTCTCATCTTCCCAAGCCGCTAGTGTTGATAGCACTTGTGAAGCAAAGGCTTCATGAATTTCATAGAAGTCAAAGTCTTGTAGCGTCAGACCAGCGCGCTCAAGCATACGCGGTACAGCATAAGCAGGGGCCATTAATAAGCCTTCTGTCGTGCCAGACTTACCGATGAAATCAACAGCGGCGGTCTCTTGATGAACGATATAAGCCAATGGCTTCAGACCATGCTCTTTTGCCCACTCATCTGTACCCAGTAGTACACAAGATGCACCATCGGTTAACGGGGTAGAGTTAGCAGCCGTCATGGTTGGGTTGGCGTTCTTTTTGCCAAATACAGGCTTTAATTTGGCTAACTTTTCTAAGGTAGTGTCCGGACGCAAGTTATTGTCACGAGTCAACCCTTTATACGGGGTGATCAAGTCATCAAAGAAGCCCTTGTCATAAGCGCGTGCGAGGTTTTGATGGCTGTTAAAGGCAAGCTCATCTTGTGCTTCACGGCTGATATTCCACTCAAGCGCTGTGATGGCTTGATGGTCGCCCATCGATAGACCCGTACGTGGCTCACCGTTTTGTGGTGAATCAATTAAGTCTTTTGGATTTAAACCCATCAATGCTTTTAGACGTTGTTTGTTGTCTTTAGCAGCGCCTAGCTTGATAAGAACCTTACGTAAGCCATCGCCAACTGCGATAGGTGCGTCAGAGGTGGTATCTACGCCACCAGTAATGGCTGAATCGATAATACCAAGGGCGATTTTGTTCGCAGAAGCGAATGTTGCTTGCAAACCAGTACCACAAGCTTGTGAGATGTCATAAGTTGGGGTATGCGGGTTTAGAGCAGTGTTTAAGGTGGCTTCACGCGTTAAGTTGATATCGCGGCTTAATTTCATGACCGCACCAGCAACGACTTCACCGATTTTTTCATCTTGTAAGTTAAAGCGCTCAACCAAACCGTTCAGTGCAGCGGTTAACATGTCTGTGTTGCTGACGTCTGCGTATGAGCCATTTGAGCGTGCAAATGGGATACGGTTACCACCTAGGATGGCAACGCGGTTTTGACCTGAAGTAAGTTTGCTCGTGCTTGATTTCTTAGCAGCAGTGGCGGTCTTTTTAGCAGCTGCAGTATCGACTTTATCATCCGTTTCTTTTGCGCTGGCAGTGCTTTTGGTGTTCGTGTTTTTAGTGTCAGTATCTTTTACAGCAGATGTTTTGACCGTAGTTGCTTTATTATCGGTGCTGCTGGTTTTATTAGCGGCAGTGTCTTTTTTAGCGCTATCTGCTGACTTAGCATTGTCTGACTTGGTATTTTCAGACTTAGCATTGTTTGCTTTGCTATCAGTAGACTTTACGACTGTGCTTTCAACAACAGGGCTCTCAGGGTGATTATTTTTATTACTCATAATATTATCCTTAAAATATTGGCAGAAGAAAAAAAGAAAATAGCCCTTAAAAAGGGTGACTAATCAAAATATATTGCTTAAGTTGCTCAGCAGTATGACTCAGTGATTTAATGCAGTGAACAAATATTATCATTTATTGTACCGTCTAGCTGTGTATCATAAGGCGTTTTTGCTGCCTTACTGTATGTCTTTAGCAAACTATGTGACTCTTATTTAAGCTCAGTAATCTCTCAGTCCACTGATAGCTATAGAGGCAGTCATGGTATTTCTTAGAATGATAACTTTCGTAGACTGGCTAGTATTGATTATTAGCATTGCATAACGGCACGTTTGATAATATATTGTTATCGATAAATGCATTTGCCATAACTTATAGGTCTGATTTTAGCACAAGATAGCAATTTTTAAATCTAAAAAAAGAGACTGTCTTGTATACTGGCTTGTTTACAGATTGTTATAGACATTTTTGGCTTTTGGACTTGTTTACCATGTGAGTGTATAGTTAAGGCAGTTTTGTACCCATTTACTAAATATAAATAATTATGATGCTGATGAGTCTTTATACTTGTTGGTGTTCGTATGAGTGATTATAAAAGACAAATTCCATTTTTCATTTACTCTTATCTTAACCTTTCGTTATAGGAACTATATTATGTCAGACCGTTATGGTGATTTTGTTCAATCTTCTATTGGTAAAAAAGTCGCAAAAAACTTAGGCTTGCCTATGCCGGTAGAGCTTGACCGTTTTGATAGTGGTCAACCCTTGGTACGCGGTAGCGTATTGGTCGGTCGCGCTGCTGGCGATGACAAAAGCGTGAGTGAGTCAATCGCCCGCATCTTGTCAGACGTCCATGCCGAGGTATTTGTCAATAGCAGCGATGGTATCAAAGATGCGCTTTCTGATGCGGGTGTTGAGGCAAAAGCCAATACGGGCGGCGATGATAAATTTAAAGTCTTGCTTTTTGACGCCAGTAATATCAGTAATGCTGACCAGCTTAAAGAAGTGTATGAATTCTTCCACACCGTTGCTCGCCGCGTAGAACGATCAGGTCGAGTAATCATCGTGGGCCGTACGCCAGAAAACTCGACTGATATCGAAGCAGCATTGGCACAACGTGCGCTTGAAGGCTTTGTGAAGTCAGTTGGTAAAGAGTTTAAGCGTGGTATTACTGCACAGCTTATCTACGTTGAAGAAGGTGCTGAGCAAAATCTAGATTCGACACTACGCTTTTTCACTTCTGCGCGCTCAGCTTATGTGTCAGGACAAGTCGTACGCGTCAGCAAAGGCGATAACGTCGATGTCGATTGGACACAGCCTCTAGGCGGCAAAACCATGCTAGTCACTGGCGCAAGTCGCGGTATCGGCGAAGCCATCGCGCGCGTATTGGCTCGTGAAGGGGCTCATGTTATCTGCCTTGATGTTCCGCAGCAGCAAGCTGACTTGCAAAAAGTCGCTAGCGAAATTAGTGGCTCTGTCTTAACCGTCGACATCACCAGTGCCGACGCGGGCAAAGAAATCGCAGAAGCAGCGCAAAAGCGTGGCGGTCTAGACTCAATTATCCATAACGCTGGCGTGACACGTGATAAAACCTTGGCAAAAATGGATGAGAAAAAGTGGGACATGGTCATCAATATCAACTTAGGCAGTATCGCTAAGCTGAACCGCTACTTGCTTGACAATGACGTCCTAAAAGAAAACGCGCGTATCGTTTGCGTATCATCTATCTCAGGCATCGCGGGTAACTTGGGTCAAACCAACTATGCCACTTCAAAAGCAGGCGTGATTGGCTTGGTTGATGCCACCGCCAAGCAGTTAGAAGATAATGCTAAAGGTATGACTATCAACGCTGTTGCTCCAGGATTTATCGAAACGCAAATGACAGAAGCCATTCCATTTGCTATTCGTGAAGCGGGTCGCCGTATGAACTCAATGAGCCAAGGCGGCTTACCAGTCGACGTCGCTGAGACTATCGCATGGTTTGCATCTCCTGCTTCTGGCGGTCTAAATGGCAACATTGTACGCGTTTGTGGTCAAAGCTTGCTAGGTGCATAGCCTTGAGTGCATAGTCCTAATTCGTTTGTGGGTATAGGTGATGAATTTGCTCATGGTAAATCCATGATATAACTTACAATTTTTTATGTGCCTCACATATACTTACGAAAGAATTGCTGATAAATTGTAATAAAGCTGCCCAAGGGTGGCTTTTTTATGATAAAAACACAGGAACTTTATGATAAAAGCACAGGAACCATGAGCCCAATTGATTTTTGTTGGGATAAGCGCCTATACTAGATATAAGGAATAGGTATAAAAAATATCTATATATAACGGCTGCCTTGTATGAAAAACGCTATGCATTAAAGATATTGAGCAGAGCGCTTATAACATCATTCAACAATAAGCTTAATCAACGACTTCATAGCATCTCGAGATGCACTAAGAAAATTAGCTTGAGCCACACTTAGGATTTATTATGTCAGACAAACATTATGATGCGTTGCCAAAAGCGCATACGACTTACGCCAATATCGTAAAAAGCTTATTGCCGATTGGCAATAGTGGCAAAATCAGTAAAGACCAATTGCCGCAAGCGACCTATTATGTAGATGACTTACACATCGATCAAAGCAATCTTGATGATTACCGTAAGATTTGTGGTTTTGCTGATAATGGCAAAGTGCCTGTAACGTATTTTTCGGTCTTATCGCAGACCTTACAGATGAATATGATGGTCAAAGAGCCATTCCCGTTTGCCATGCTAGGTCTGGTACATGTGGATAATAGCGTGACTCAGTACCGTCCTATCGGTGAGCGTGAGACTGTCGCCATGGCAGTGAAGTTCGATAACTTGCGTGATCATGCTCAAGGTCAACAGTTTGACTTTGTGACGACGGTCAAGTCAGAGGACGAAGTCATTTGGGAAGGGACGTCAACCTATCTGTCACGTAGCAAAAAATCGGACAGTAGCAAAAAAGATAATAAAAGCAGCCCGCGTCCAGTAACCGTGAAGCCAGCAGTGAACGCAGACGGTGTGCATAGCATCTTTGAAGTGCCAGAAGACATTGGTCGTCGTTATGCTTTTGTTTCAGGTGACTTCAACCTTATCCATCTGCATCCATTATCAGCACGCGCGTTTGGTTTTCCTAAAGCGATTGCTCACGGTATGTGGTCAAAGGCCAAATGTCTTGCCATGATGGACGAGCTACCTGATGCTTGTACGGTTGATGTGTCATTTAAGTTGCCTATCTTTTTGCCCGCTGAAGTAGAGCTTATCGCTGATCCAGTCGCGCAGCTTGACAATGCAGACGATACTTGTGAATTTGGCTTATATAGCTCTAAAAACGACAAGCCACATCTGGCAGGTGTTATTAAATTGCAGAGTGACCGCTAATTAACTGTCGACAAAATGACAACCAGTAAGCTAAGACGCTTTTATCTCAATAGCCACACTTAACGAACACATTTGACATTATGACTTCACAAAAAAAAGTAACCAGTACCGTACATTCTGATCGCTCGGCAGCAGCTGACACAGTCGCTGCGAACGATTACGCTGCGACTGACAGCGCTACTATTGACATCAGCGCTTGTGATAATGGTGTCGATCTTGCCACTATTTTCGTCCCTTACTTTCGCCCTGATGCAAATACCATTGTGTGCGGTGCGCTCGATGAGGAAAAAGTGGCGGCTTTGGCCGAAGCTGGGGTTGAGCTAGTCATTAACTTACAACCTGATGACGAGTTGAGCTTTGATGAAGCAGCAGCGGTTGAGCGGGCAGGCATGCACTATGAGCAGCTGGCTATTAGCGGCGCTGCAGATTTAAAGCAGCTTAAGATATTGGCGTTTGATAATATCTTACGCCAACATCATGGCAAAAAAACAGCGTTGCACTGTGGCTCTGGCAATAGAGTAGGTGCAGCGATTGCTCTGCGGGCAGGTTGGCTACGCGGGCGTAAGATGGATACGGCTATGGAGCGTGGTCGCGGTCATGGTTTGACGAAGCTTGAAGACGAAGTTTATAAGCGTTTGTTAGTACCGCGCTAAAGCATGAAGAGAAGTAATAAAAAAGGCGACCAATAGGTGGCCTTTTTTATTATTAAATAATTTATTGGTATTTTATAAATGCCGTAGTATATAAATGCTTAAGATTAAGGCGCTAAGGCGTTTTAAAATCTTGAAGTTTCAATGACCTGTCATAATTATAAAGAATGGAGTAAAGCAACCATGAGCGACAACAATAATAAAACCAATCAAAACCCTAACGAGCAAACCGATAGCGAGCTTCAGCAACGTTTGCAGCGAATGCTTACCGATTTACAGCTTGATGATGCGCCTGCTGGCGGTGCAGTGGTTGTCTATCAGGATGGTAAATGTATCGCTCAAGCGAGCGTAGGGCTGGCGCGCGCGGATTTGTCATGGAGTCCTGATACTTTATCGCTTAATTTTTCGACGGGTAAGGGCGTATTGGCAACGCTGGTGCATGTATTGGTTGCGCAGCAGTTACTTGCTTATGATGAGCCGATTGCCAGCTATTGGCCCGCATTTGCTGCCCAGCATAAAGGTGATATTACGCTACGCCATGTTATGTCGCATCAAGCCAATTTATTCTCTATTCAGAGTATTGATGCGGACAGTGAAGAGTTGCTCGATTGGCAGTTGATGCTTAGTAAAGTCGCTGCGATGTCAGTCACTGCACCTGAAGATGCCGAGTTATACGACAGCGCGTATAGTGCCTTAGTCTATGGCTGGGTATTAGGCGGCGTGATAGAAGCGGTGACTGAGCTGTCATTGGCTGAGGCGCTGCGGCATTATTTGACTGAACCACTGGGTATCGCAGACAGTTGTTATTTCGGCGTACCCGCTAGCAAAGTAGACCAAGTGGCGATGCTGGCCAAAAACTTTGCTGGGTCAAATGAGGACAGCTCACAGTTAGGTAATAGGCGTCATAAACCTACGATAAAAGCAGACTCAGCAGAGACATTAAAAACGTATGCAAATCTACCCAGTTATGGGTGTTGGCAGCAGCACACACTAGCAAATAAAAAAACGGCAAATACAATTCAGGGTGATGAGCAAAACAATTTGACTATACTAGACACGGCTCATATTAATGGTTTGTATTTCAATACGAGCAAGCTGAATCTAAGAAATTACAAAGCGGCGCTCATACCTGCTAATAAGCAACCTATTGACTATTACCAGCGTGAGACGTTACAGGCAGCCATTCCAGCGGCCAACGGTGTTGCCTCAGCGCAGGCACTAGCCACTATCTATGCGATGTTGGCTAATGGCGGGCAATGGGAGGGGCGCACGCTCATTGATAGCGCCACTTTTGAGGCGCTAGCCAAACCGCAAGTCACAGGGCTAGATGCTGTCATGCCATCGAATATGGATTGGCGCTTGGGTTATCATCGACTACTCAGTATTTGTGCTGATACTCAAGCGAGCTTTGGTCATATGGGTTATAACGGTTCGGTTGCGTGGTGTGATCCTGCGCGGCAGTTATCCTTTGCCTTTATTCATAACTTTGATACCACGATGCTCAACGATGTTCGTCAGTTTGCCCTAACCGAAGCTGTGTTTGACTTGTTGGACAATAAAATCCTAGCGCCATAAAGATACAGAGTGATCATAATCACTGTTGATTTATCCGTATTGGGGTGAGGGTTAATGTGGTTTTTTCGGCGTCATTTTAAGCAACTTTGTGGCACTGAGGCCATGGATAAAGATTGAAGCCAGAATCACAATCGAGCAGACGACCCATAATTTGAGCGCATCTTCCTCACCAAAAAAACCTTGATTGAGCGCGTAAGATAAATAATATAAGGTACCAATACCGCGGATGCCCAATGCAGAGATGGCATATTTTTCAGTGTGTGGCAAGTTTAGCCCAGACAGGGCAATGAAGCCGCCAATCGGACGTATCAATAATAAAAAAGTAAAGCTGACGATATAGACACGCCATGTTAGCTCAACACCCGACTGTAACCCTTGACCGAGAAACATCCCAAAAGTGACGAGCACGAGTGACATCAGCAAGCCTTCTGATTGCTCTGCAAAGTCATGCAGCTTGTTATGGTAACTGTGTTCATGCTCTGAACGACGAAAAGCAAATGCTGCGATGAATACCGCAATAAAACCATAGCTATGTACCAATTCTGCTAAACCATAGGCCAGTAGTGTTAGCGCAATCACCAAATAACCTTGAGAAATGGTGGTTTCGTGGCTGTACTTTGAAAACACCAATTTTGCTAACAGTTTACCGACGATGATACCGACTACCAAGCCGGCGCCAATTTTCCACAGTACGTCATGAGTAAACCACGACCAGAGCATCTCACCCGTAAAACGCTGACCTTCGCTAAAAGCCTCTGCTATTTTAATCGCCAAATAAACAAATGGAAAAGCCAGCCCATCGTTTAATCCAGCTTCTGAGGTTAGGGTGAAGCGCGGCGTATCTTCACCGCCTGTGTTCGGTGGTCCTACTTGAATGCTAGAGGCCAATACGGGATCAGTCGGTGCCAGTACCGCGCCCAGTAAGATTGCTGCACCCATACTGAGACCAAAAGCATAATAACCCAAGGCCGCCATAGCAAAGATGCCAATTGGCATAGTGATAAGCAACAGACGGACAGTCGGGCGCCACAATCGCCAAGACAACTTAGTGTCAATCTTGATACCCGCGCCAACCAAAGAGACCAACACCACAATCTCGGTTAATTTCTCGACGATTAAACCATTATCAAGCGGATTTAAAAATGATAATGTCGTCCAATAATAACCCATCAGCAGACCAAAGCTGACTTGCAACATAGGTAAGGAGATAGGCGTGCGCTTAAAGATAATAGGAAACAACGCCCCTAATAAAAAGGTGATGCCACAGACCAATAAGAATAAATTATAGTTTTCAATCATAGGTTTGCTACACACTGTGTCATAGGGTTTAAATTTTTGAGGTTAGAGGGTATTTATTAGCTCATTAATAATGACGGTAAAAATTTTTTATTACTACAAAAAAACGTTATCAGAATAGTGACTACGTTGTTTTTTGGTGAAAAAAAAGCCTGAATACTAAAAAAGCCTGCATCACGCAGGCTTTTTTAGTATTCAGGCTTAGGATAATTCTAGTAAAAATATTCTAAAAAATGCTAGGTAAGGTTTTTAGCTTAGCGCTCCACTTGGCTCACATCGCGCACCGCACCAGTATCAGCACTGGTAGTCATTGCTGCATAAGCACGTAGGGCAGGAGAAACATGACGCTCACGGCTGACAGGTTTCCACGCATCGCGTCCGCGAGCTTCCATCGCTTCGCGGCGAATGGCCAAATCGGCATCACTGACTTGCATGTTAATCGTACGATTAGGAATGTCGATATGGATGGTATCGCCTTCTTCAACCAGACCAATGGCTCCGCCTTCAGCCGCTTCAGGGCTGGCATGACCGATTGAGAGCCCAGATGTACCACCAGAGAAACGACCATCGGTGAGTAGGGCGCATTCTTTACCCAAGCCTTTTGACTTCAGGTAAGTCGTTGGATACAGCATTTCTTGCATACCAGGGCCGCCTTTCGGGCCTTCATAGCGGATGATGACAACATCACCTGCAACAATTTGATCATCAAGAACGGCGGCGACAGCATCATCTTGTGATTCAAAGAGTCGCGCGCGCCCTGTGAAAACTAAGATGCTTTCATCGACACCAGCGGTTTTGACCACGCAGCCACGCTCTGCAATATTGCCGTATAGTACAGCAAGGCCACCATCGGTTGAATAAGCATGCTGGGCACTGCGGATACAGCCTGACTCACGGTTGACGTCAAGGTTTGACCATTCTTTTGACTGAGAAAACGCCTCAGTCGTGCGCACGCCACCAGGCGCGGCGATATAACGCGCACGTGCCTCAGTATTGTCAGGGTTCATGATGTCCCATTTATCAATCGCTGCTTTCATCGTCTCACTATGGATGGTCGGCACGTCAGTCTTCAATAATCCGGCACGATCAAGCTCGGCTAGTAATGCAAAGACACCACCAGCACGATGCACATCTTCCATATGGTACTTTTGCGAGGCAGGCGCAACTTTTGCCAGACAAGGTACACCGCGACTCAGGCGATCGATATCTGACATTTTAAAATCAACTTCCGCTTCGTTGGCGGCTGCCAATAAATGCAAAATAGTATTGGTCGAGCCACCCATGGCGATATCTAGAGTCATCGCATTTTCAAAAGCTGCCTTACTGGCGATTGAGCGCGGTAATACCGAATCATCATCTTGCTCATAGCGACGCTTGGCTAATGAGACGATGGTGCGACCCGCTTCTAAAAATAATTCACGACGCAGCGAATGAGTAGCCAACAGCGAGCCATTACCCGGTAATGCCAGTCCTAACGCTTCGGTCAAGCAGTTCATCGAGTTGGCCGTGAACATACCTGAGCATGAGCCACAAGTCGGGCAGGCTGAAGCTTCAATAGCGGCGACATCTTCATCACTAATGCTGTCATCAGCGGCATCCATCATCGCATCGACGAGATCCAGCTTACGAACGGCGCTGCCGTTACTGTCTTCATTATTGTGACTTTTACCGACTGTACTGGCCAAAATTTTGCCCGCTTCCATCGGCCCACCTGAAATAAATACCACGGGAATATTAAGGCGCATTGCGGCCATCAACATACCAGGGGTGATTTTATCGCAATTAGAAATGCAAACTAGGGCATCGGCGCAATGCGCATTGACCATGTATTCAACAGAATCGGCAATCAAGTCGCGACTCGGTAGTGAATACAACATACCGCTATGACCCATGGCAATACCGTCATCTACCGCAATGGTATTAAACTCTTTTGCGACGCCGCCCGCTTTTTCAATCTCACGCGCCACCATTTGCCCGAGGTCTTTTAGATGCACATGACCGGGTACAAACTGGGTAAAGGAGTTGGCAATTGCAATAATTGGTTTGCCAAAGTCGCCGTCAGTCATACCTGTTGCACGCCATAGGGCACGTGCACCTGCCATATTACGACCACCAGTAGATGTTTTTGAGCGATAATCCATGTGATATTCCTTACAAATAAGCGAGATTTATGAACGTGTGCAGCATCAGCTGTGATGCCGATAGTGTGCTTTTTATGTAGAGTGAGTACTAGTGAATAATACTAATTCGTTACCATACCATTAGCTATGAGTAACTAAAAATAATGGGGCAATAAACAATCGATCAATATGAGACAACATACTCGCTACTCAAGACGCGCTAAGATAGCATCATCAAACCATGGTAACTCGGTTTTGTCAGCTTCTAATTTGGCAATGACCGTCAATGCATGCGTGGCTAATAATTGTTGGTAATCAGCGCTGGCCTCAATAGTCAGTAGCGGCGCTTCAGTTGTGCCATGTTCATCGATACTGATTAAGGTCTGTTTGGTATTTTTATATAGGATATCAACGCGACCAAAAAACTGCCAGTCTTTAAAGGCTGCAGTGATAGCGTCCGCTTCATTCTGTGTATAAATCTGCTGGGTGTCTTTACCAGTATTGGTCCAATGCAAGCGTACCGCCAATTGTAGCGCCTCGCTAAACACCACCAACGAGCCAATGACTTTGACATGCCAAGGGCTAGTTATCAGCGCTTTATCAATACCGATAAATTTCGCCGCCTCAACAGCCGTCATAGGCGTATTAAACTGCGCCAGCAATTTGGGCGTCAGCGGATAAGTTGCTTTGATACTGTCTTCTAGGCTGTCGTAATGATATAAGAATGGCAGCGGCAGATCTTGGGTGATAATCTTCTTAATAATTTTACAGTTATGGATACGCCAGCTGATCGTTTTATCGCTTAGTGCTTCTGCCAAGATAATCGCATTGGAATCTATCTTTTGACTGTTATTATCAACCGCAGATTCGTTCTCTACACCGCTATTATTCATAGCAGGGGTGCCAGTATTGCCAGAGGCAGATTCTGTATTATGAGGGTCTGAATAAGAGTCGTTGGCTGTAAATGAGTGAGTCGGCAAGGTAGGCAAATCCATAAACGTCGTGTCAGCAAAATAGGCTATTAATATAACATTTATAGTAGGCACCTCGCCAATAAATTAATGGCTTCAAGAGGTGAAGGTTTGCTTCGACAATTTGGATGGATAGGCAATTACAGATAGCCATTATGGTAACTTGTGCTTAACCCATAATTCGTCCACTATATGACAGACATTGTATTCAATACTGATAATCAAACAATCAAACAATCAAAGGAAAAAATAATGACACAAGCCAATCAACCGACTAATTATGACGACAGTAATATTTTTGCCAAAATGCTAGACGGTGATATTCCCTATCATAAAGTATATGAAGATGATAAAACGCTCGCCTTTATGGACATCATGCCGCAAGCAGAAGGTCACGTGTTGGTTATCCCCAAGCAAAAAGCCGTTGATTTAGGTGATTTGGAGCCAGAATATGCCGCAGCAGTATTAATGACCTCTAAAAAGATCGTGCAAGCACAGCGTCAATTATTTGAGCGTGAAGGTGTTATCCAGATGCAGTTGAATGGGTCACAAGCAGGGCAGACCGTCTTTCATTATCACGTGCATCTGATTCCATCAAGCATTCATGAGCTAGGCCGTCATGCAGTGACGCAGGCAAATCATGGAAAATTGGCTGAGACGGCTAAACAACTTGCTGCAGTGATTTCTACTTTATAAGACAAGAACACCGTTTTATTACTTGGTAAAGCAACTTTGCGCGTTAGGTATTAAGCGTTTCTTGATAATTATAATTAGGCGGCTAACAAGCGGCCTTTTTTATTGCTTGGTAATAGTCATGTAACATTCGTTAAAGTAGTGTTACAAGTGAAAGGTACATCTGGGGTTGAGGCAAAGAGTGTGGTACAAATTATATTTTGTTGGGCGCACCGGTTCTACATTGTGTTTACCAACAACCTTTATATTTAATAACGCTGCATTAATTTGAGGACATCACTTTTTATGAGTAAATTACCTCGCTCTACCATTTTGCTGCCAGTATTTGTACCAGCCGCCACCATTATGCTGTTATTGGTCATTGGCACAGCGATTAATCCAGTAGCTGCTGGCGAGCTATTTAGTACCGTACTGGCATTTACCACCGATACTTTCGGTTGGTTTTATATGTTGGCAGTTGCCATATTTTTGATGTTTATTATTGCTTTAGCGTTTTCGTCTTATGGCAGTATTAAGCTGGGTCCTGACCATGCCGAGGCTGAGTATAAGTTCCTTGAATGGTTCGCCATGCTGTTTTCCGCAGGGTACGGTATCGCGTTATTGTTCTATGGAGTGGCAGAGCCTGTGTTGCATTTTGCCAGTCCGCCGCTGTCCACGCCGCAGACGATTGAGGCTGCAAAAGAAGCCATGCAAATTGCTTATTTCCACTGGGGTTTTCATATTTGGGCAATTTATGGCGTGGTAGGTTTGTCGCTGGCGTATTTCTCCTTTCGTCATGGTTTGCCATTGTCAGTACGCTCAACGCTATATCCATTAATCGGTGACAAAATCTACGGCCCTATTGGTCATACCGTCGATGTGTTTGCGATTGTGGGTACGATGTTTGGTATCGCTACCAGTTTAGGGCTGTCAGTGGCGCAAATTAACGCCGGTTTAAACTATCTGCTACCAGATATGGTGCCAGTGAATACCACGGTGCAAGTTATCATCATTGCTTTGGTAACAGCCGCTGCCTTGGTCTCTGTGTTAGCTGGGATGGACAAAGGCGTAAAGCGCTTGTCTATCTTAAACATGTTGTTAGCAACGGCATTGATGCTATTTGTCTTCATCGTTGGCCCGACTGTTTTTATACTCAATGCCTTTATGGAAAATACAGGCAGCTATTTGGGTAATATCGTTGAGCGTACCTTTAGCCTGCAAGCCTATCAATCGAGTGATTGGATCGGTAGCTGGACACTATTTATCTTTGCATGGACGATTGCATGGGCGCCTTTTGTTGGGTTGTTTATTGCCAAAATCAGTCGTGGTCGCACCATTCGTGAGTTTGTGCTGGGCGTAATGTTAGTACCAACACTATTTACTTTCTTTTGGTTTTCAGTATTTGGTGATACCGCGCTACACATGATTATGGTCGATGGTTATGACGCCTTGATTAGTGAGGTGCAAAACAACCAAGCGATAGCCTTATTTAAATTGTTAGAAAACTTACCCTTCACTCAGATTGTCTCGTCATTAACAGTAGTACTGATTATTACCTTTTTTGTGACCTCATCTGATTCAGGGTCATTAGTGATTGACTCGCTCGCTGCAGGTGGACGTAGTGACACGCCATGGTGGCAACGTTCGTTTTGGGTAATCACGGAAGGGGCCGTCGCTGCAGTTTTACTCATCGCGGGTGGTCTAAGCGCGTTGCAAACAGCCGCTATCGTCAGTGCCTTACCGTTTGCGGTCATTATCTTGATTTCGACATTTGGTATGTGGCGCGCGCTACGGATTGAGGGGCATCGCAATCAGAGCCTAGCCAATGACAATCATCTGCCGCCACATCTACTAAAGCTAGACGCGTGGCGTGACCGTATTGATTATATGACCAATCAGCCAACGCGCGATAAAGTGCTGGGTTATATCAAAGGCACGGTTCTATCATCGATGAATGAGGTGGCAGAGAAGTTTGCCGAAACGGGTTGGTTGCCAGATGTTAATTATGATGAGGTCAATGACCGTGCTGTATTGGAATTAAGACGTGGCGATAACGTGGAGTTCTGGTACGAGGTTCGTTTGTCAGAGCATGAGATTCCTGACTACTATACAGAAGATATGGCCAATGAATTACCACAAGAGCATCACCATCGTGCTGAGGTATATCTGCGCCGTGGTGGCCAAACTTATGACTTATATGGGTATCAATCAGAGTCGGTGATTAATGATATTATTGATCAGTTTGAGAAGTACCTACATTTCTTGAATGTCTCGCCAGATAGCTTGCCGTGGCGTATGCAACAACATGATGAAGATATCACGTTGGAGCAGGGCAGTGTATTTGATAAATAGAGCGTTGATCATCCGATAAACAAAAAGGCAGCTGAAAAGTTGCCTTTTTTTGGAGATATTTATGTTGTTTATTACAATTTATTGGCTGATACGCATAGTTAAGGTCAATGTTTGTCTGCCTTATTTAAAAAACACTTAGACAGGCTATTTAAATAAATGAATGCTATATAACCGTATGACACGCATATCCAATTTCATAATTTTTTAGAGAACATTTTATGAGTAAGTTATCTGGCTCTACTATTTCGATGCCCGTATTTATACCGACAGCGATTGTCATGATATTGCTGGTGATAGGCACTTCGGTCAATCCGCAGCTGGCTAGTGGGCTATTTGAGCAAGTACTGAATTTTACCACTGAGACGTTCGGTTGGTTTTATATGCTGGCAACCGCGCTGTTTTTGATATTTATCGTGGTGCTGGCGTTTTCTCCTTATGGCAGTATTAAGCTTGGCCCTGATCATGGCGAGGCACAATACAAATTCATTGAATGGTTTGCTATGCTGTTTTCAGCAGGCTATGGTATTGCGTTGCTATTTTATGGTGTCGCCGAACCGGTGCTACATTTTGCCACGCCGCCGCTGTCAGAGCCGCAAACTATTGCTGCTGCTAAAGAGGCAATGCAAATTGCTTATTTTCATTGGGGTTTTCATATTTGGGCGATCAATGGCGTAGTGGCGTTGACCTTGGCCTATTTTGCTTATCGTCAGGGTTTGCCTTTATCGATGCGCTCAACGCTTTACCCTATTATCGGTGAAAAAATATATGGCCCTATCGGCCATGCAGTAGATGTATTCGCCATCTTAGGCACTTTGTTTGGGTTGGCTACCAGCTTGGGTATCTCAGTCTCGCAGATTAATACCGGTTTGAACTATTTGGTTCCTAGTATCCCTGTTAATACCACGGTTCAGGTCATTGCCATTACTCTCATTACGGGTTTGGCTCTGATATCAGTATTGGCTGGTATGGATAAAGGGGTAAAAAGACTCTCAATTTTGAATATGATACTGGCAACCACGCTGATGTTGTTTGTGTTTATCGTTGGCCCTTCCGTATTTATTTTAAATGCCTTTATGGAAAATACGGGCAGCTATTTGGGCAATATCGTTGAGCGTACTTTTAGCTTACAGGCCTATCAGCAAGGGGACTGGATTACCAGTTGGACGCTGTTTATCTTTGCATGGACAATTTCGTGGTCACCGTTTGTCGGCATATTTATTGCTAAAATCAGCCGTGGTCGTACCATTCGTGAGTTCATCGCAGGTGTGATGCTAGTGCCAACCATCTTTACTTTCTTTTGGTTTGCCGTGTTTGGTGATACAGCGCTAAATATGATTATGGTACAAGGCTATGAGTCATTAATTACTGAAGTACAGAACAATCAAGCGATTGCTTTGTTTAAGCTACTTGAAAATCTGCCGTTTACGCAAGTAGTATCAGCTCTGGCTGTTGTGCTTATTATTACATTTTTTATCACCTCGTCTGATTCAGGGTCTTTAGTCATTGACTCGCTCGCCGCAGGAGGTCGTAGTGATACGCCAGCATGGCAGCGAACGTTTTGGGTGGTGATACTAGGCGTCGTCGCTTCTGTGCTTTTGCTAGCAGGGGGTCTACAGGCGCTGCAAACAGCCGCTATCGTCAGCGCCTTACCGTTTACTATTATTATTTTGATCGCTATGTACGGTATGTGGAAAGCGTTACGTATCGAGGGGCATCGTAATGAGAGTCTGGCGAATGAGAACCATCTACCGCCCCATCTGCTCAAGCTTGAAGCGTGGCGTGCCCGTATTGATTACATCACTGAACAACCAAGCCGCGAGGCTGTTTTAGACTATATTAAAGGTACGGTCATGTCATCGATGACTGAGGTAGCTGAAAAGTTTAAAGAAACTGGCTGGCACCCTGAAGTAAACTATGATGACACCAATAATCGAGCGGTATTGGAGCTGCAACGTGGCGATGATGTGGAGTTCTGGTATGAAGTCCGTTTATCAAACCATGATATGCCTGACTATTACACGCAAGATGTGACAAGTGGTTTAGAGCAAGCACATCATTACCGGGCGCAAGTTTATCTACGTCGCGGTGCACAAACTTATGATTTATATGGCTATCAATCAGAATCTGTAATCAATGATATTATTGACCAGTTCGAAAAGTACTTAAAGTTTTTACATGAATCGCCTGATAGCTTACCGTGGCGGATGCAAGAGCATGATGAAGACATCACGCTAGAGCAAGGCAGTGTGTTTGATAAATAATTGGTTTAGCTATCAAAACTGAGCATTAATTGTTGCAGGTTTCCCATATGAATAGCTTGCAATAAAGTCAAGAACCCTTAGAATAACGGCTTGTTTTCATTAACTTATCTCAATCAAGAGCAAGCCGTTTTTTATGTCTATTGATTCTCCAGTTTCTTCTGAGTCGTCAGCACAAATCGCCAATGATCATCCTCTATTGCAGCCATTGATGATTGGCGGCTTGACGGTTGAAAACCGTCTCATGGTAGCTCCGATGGCAGGCGTGACGGACAATCCCTTTCGAAGGTTATGCAAATCCTTTGGTGCAGGGCACGCAGTTAGCGAGATGATTATCGCTGATACGGCGCTTTATGCCCGCAAAAAATCCTTATATCGTGCCAATTTTGATAACGAAATCGCGCCTATTTCTGCGCAGATAGCAGGCGCAGAACCTGATAAATTGGCAGAAGCGGCACGTTATCAGATTGACAATGGCGCGCAGATTATCGATATCAATATGGGCTGTCCAGCCAAAAAAGTCTGTCGTAAGCTGGCAGGGTCGGCGCTGCTACAAGACGAAGATTTGGTTGCGCGCTTGTTAGATGCTGCGGTAAATAGCGTCAATGCACCCGTGACACTAAAAACGCGCTTGGGTTTTGAAAATGGTCGCGAGAATATCTTGCGTGTGGCGAAGCGAGCAGAGCAGGCAGGCATTGCCGCTATTGCCATTCATGGGCGTACGCGTGAGGATATGTATACTGGCGAGGCGCGTTATGAGCTGATACGTGAGGTTAAGGAAAGCATCAGCATTCCAGTCATTGCCAACGGTGATATCGACAGTCCACAAAAAGCCCAGCGTGTTTATGAGCTGACTGGCTGTGACGCGGTGATGATAGGTCGTGCGGCCCAAGGACAACCGTGGATATTTCGTGATATTGAGCATTTTTTACGGTCAGGTGAAACGCTTGCTGCGCCAACGGTTAGTGAGATTAAAGAGATTGTCTTGGTGCACTTGCAGGAGCT
The DNA here is from genome assembly GCF_002836005.1 of Psychrobacter sp. Sarcosine-3u-12. NCBI lineage: Bacteria > Pseudomonadati > Pseudomonadota > Gammaproteobacteria > Moraxellales > Moraxellaceae > Psychrobacter > Psychrobacter sp. Sarcosine-3u-12. The sequence goes on along the minus strand of NZ_PJBY01000076.1, from coordinate 96,665 downwards.
GTATGGTTTTTATGGTGAATACTCAGGTTGCCGAATTGCTCGTAAGCACATTGCCTGGTATACCACCGGTATTCCTAATTCCAATGCTTTTCGGCAAGCGATGTATAGTGAAGAGAGTACCGCTGGACAGTTTCGTGTGGTCGAGGATTTTTTACAGGCTCATGAGTAGGGCATAAATAGCTATTCACAATGAAACGCATATTACAACTCATCAGCATGCTCGGTTTTTGATTTTTTTTCAGGCGTAGATCTGGGGTGTTGCCAAGGAAAGCGGCCTTCTAGTTCGACTTGTAAAGATAAGCTTAAAAAAGTTCGAATGAGTACAATAAATCCCAATACCAAAACGCTACGCAATGTAGGCTCTGTGACTACGGTAGCCATAATATCAGCAGCGATGAGCACTTCTAGCCCTAATAAAATAGACTTACCAACCGTCTGTCGGATTTCGACATAGGAGTCATGGGTAAAGCGACCTGTTAAACGAATGGCTCTATAAAAAGCATAAAATAGTCCAAAAAACATAATAAGGACACCAACGACTTCAACGAATTTGGCAATCAGATCAATATAATGAGCCAGCGTTTCTATCAAAAAATATTCTCCTTTAAGATGCGCAACATATAAAGACAATTATAGCTAAAAAACTGCGCATAGTAGGATAGAAAATTTGCTGCCCTTTGTTAGCAGTTCGCAATATTATTTTTATAAAATTTTACTGGTATTTTTTCGAGTAATTACAATGTAATTTTGCTACTCTAGAGCTGCACACTATTGGGAATATAACAAACAAAAAGGATTTTTTTATGGCCAATCCCTCAAAGAAAGCAATAACTAAAGCAGTAAAAGATAAGCATATTATTATTACAGGGGCATCAAGCGGTATTGGTGAGCGTACGGCCTATCTACTTAGTGAATGCGGTGCGCATGTCATCTTATTGGCACGTACCGAAGACAAATTAAAAGCGGTCAAGGAAAGTATCGAGGAGCTTGGCGGCAAGGCCAGTTATTATCCTTGTGATTTGACCAATATGGATGATATTGAAAAAATTAGCGCGCAAATTTTGGCAGATTTTGAACATGTAGATGTATTGGTTAATAATGCTGGTCGCTCAATTCGCCGTTCGGTGCACGAATCTATTGATCGTTTCCATGATTTTGAGCGTACCATGGACATCAATTACTTTGGCGCTGTCAAAATAGTTCTTGGATTTTTGCCGACGATGATTGAACGCCAAGCCGGTCAAATTGTTAACATCTCATCCATTGGTGTACTGGCAAATAGTCCGCGCTTTGCCGCTTATGTCGCCTCAAAATCGGCATTAGATGCCTTTAGCCGATGCTTGGCTGCTGAAGTGAAAGGCGATAATGTCACGATTACCAATATCTTTATGCCATTGGTACGCACGCCGATGATTGAGCCGACTAAGTTATATCGTTACATGCCTGCGCTGATGCCTGATGAAGCGGCAATGATGGTCGCTAAAGCGATTGTTTATAAACCTAACAGTATTGCCAGTAATATGGGCAAGTTTGCGTCGGCTACTTATTCATTAGCACCAGCGATCAACGTGGGTATCCAATCGATGGGTTATCGTATTTTCCCAAGCACCCGCGCTGGATTGACCACCGATAAAAAACCAAACCTTGCTCAGCGTGCCTTTGCCAGAATTTTACCGGGTGAGCATCACTAAGATAGTACGTCTGATGAATTTAGGAAAAGAGATGCTACGGTATCTCTTTTTTATTGCCTTAAAAGGTATATATAGTTTATATATACAGATAAGGTAGCGGATTTTTATTTACCACAACGTTAATTATGGTAGTAATCATGGTTCCCTAGTGAGGACTTGAAAGATAACCTATTACTCTCATTTTTCAACGTATGCAGGTCTGTGGATGATGTCAGTGTACATCGTAGTGTACTAGATGAACTTGGCTTAATAGTTTTTAGCTGGGTTATCAAGTAAAAATAATCTACGAGGGTTCTACAATAATGGCTATTCCTATAATTGTTACGACTAGTTAATTTAATTAGTGTTTATGATGTTGTTTGTTTTTAAGTTGGAAATCTATGAATAGATTCATCGTTATCGTATGTTTTTTTATTGGTCTGCTACTACTAGCCTCGCTTCTTTGGTTGAAGCGTACAGGCAATCTATCAACTCATAGTTTAAATATTGATCAACAGCTATCAGAAAATGTAGCAGAAGCTACTAGCACAAATATTGAAGGCGCTAACAGTCAGATAATAGACAGAACTTTCCCTCGCAAGCAATTTCAGCCAAAGACTGATTGGTCTGATAAGACTATGGATTTTAATGGTACTCAATTATCTTACAAATTTGGTGAGGGCAACCCATCTGAGGTAGCGCTACTTCCTGAACACTATTTACCAAGAAAGGGAAGTGAGGGGATGCTTTATGTAACCGCTAAAACTGAATATCTGCTTAAAGCGTTCCTTTCGGATAAAAATTTACCTCAATTGCTAAATAAGTGCGTTAACTACTTAAACGATAACATGGCAGCGCAAAACCCAGATATTCCAGTTAACCAAATGGTATCTGTGCTGGATAATAAAGATGTCGATATAGAAAATTACTTAATAATTGACAAAGAGACAGGTCGAAAGATGATCAACCCTAAAAGTGATTATCGAATGAATGACTTTCTAAACACTTTGAATAATCCTCTAAGCCGTTCACCTATAGCAATAGAGTGCTTTGAGCTTAATCGAATGCAAGATTTCGAAGAATTACAGAGAAAATTTCATGTTTTAGGCAGAGAATATACCCATACAGGTAAAGTTATGCCCGAGTGAAAGTAACCGTTAAGCTTTGTGAGTGCTAAATTTCTAACAATATGTATTAACTCATGATCGATGCGCTATACAGGCATCGAACTGCTAGTGTTAGATATAAATTTAGGTACCATGAAATTAAGAGTATGAGTCATTAAGCTATCTTATGTAAAATCTCGCAAGTTTAGTTATATATATTTGATAACAGGGGTCACTATTAGAATAAATAACCTAGTGGAAAGATAAAACCTCGTCCAGCACGCCCTGATGAACTTCAATATGTTAAAAAGGATCAAAAGATGCAGTATGCTGATAATTGGAAGTACATAAAATGGGAAGGCGAAATGAAAAAATCGCCTTACGACACAGAATATAATTTGAGAATTTACCGAAGTTTGGAAATATATCCAGAAGACATAGAAATATTCATGACAGTATTAATGCCAAAGATATTTGAAATTGATGGTAAAGTATTTTTTGATATTGACGGTGATGGGGAGCCTTTCGTCAGAGAGGCTTATCAAAAAAAGGATCCTATAAAGCGATCGGAATGTGAAAGACAAAAAGATTGGAACTGTATTAATGTTGGAAATATTTTTTTTAATAATCTAGATAACTCCACTGATGAGACATTAATGAACATTTCTATGCTAATAAAACATAATTGGGAGTATTACTTAATAAAGAAATATCCTGATAGACGATTTATAGTTGAAATTATAGGAGATTCTTTCGAACCTATCGTTACTTTCTATGAAACACAGTAGAATTCGCCATGACCCCTACTGTCGAATCTGTAAATATTAACTTGGAAGATTATCATTCTAAAAAAGTCTAATGTACTGTTCGTTTTTATTAAGGTATACCCCAAGGGAACCAGATAATTCACCCCTCAAACGTATTAACAGACCACTTAAAATAGACCTCTATAATGGAACCATTTAAAACAGACTAACCAAACGCCCGCCATAACAGCCAAAACAATCCTGCCATCACCGCAGCAATAATCAATAGCCGCTTTGCCCAATGTGGTAAAAGAGGCTTTTTATATCCCAAATCATTAAGTTGGCTCTCTACACCCCTTTGTAGACTTTTGAAACCTTGATCTGCTTGAGTGGTTTTCACACGGTTTTTTATCAGTTTCCCAGCCTCATGTCCGTCTTCAGTTTCCTGCTCTCTATCAAAACTAATGGCGTGGTTGGAGATACCTTGCTTGTTAGCGATGGTATTCAACTTCTGCTGTTGCTTTACCTTCAATGCTGTCTCGTAAGCATCAATTCGAACCTTGGCGTCGTCCATACTGATATTTTCTTCAGCGGCCAAGGTTTTGATAGCCATCACCAGATTGTTTTTCTCAATCATCATGATGACCGCTTTTGGCAGCTTGGCACTGACAGATTTTGAGCTGGGATTGGGGTTAAACATGACTTTCCTTATTGAGGCTTGCTTTATTAGAAATGAAAATAGTTGCAGATAACTTTATAGCTACTGTCGTTTATTATAACCATTTTATAAGCGTGAGATTCAAGCAAAAAAATACCGCAGTCATATCGTGTCTGCGGTATCTTTAAGAGTGCTTATATTTGTGAGCATAAACATCAGCTCATTAGATTATTATTGTACTCTATAGGTCTTTCCAACGTTGGATAGATTCTTTGATCACTTCTTTGGCTTCTGCGACGTCACCCCAAGATTCAACCACTGTTGTACCAGCTTTTTTAAGATCTTTATAGTGGCTAAAATGGAACTGTAACTGGTTGATCAGCTGCTTTGGTAAATCTTCTAGGCTGTTGTAAGAATTGCCTGTATCACGGTCGTCAGCAGGGACGACGACGATTTTGTCATCAACTTCGCCATCATCAACGAATTTCATAACGCCGATTACTTTGGCTTTTAAGAAAATGCCAGTAGGTAAAGGCTGCTCAGTAATGATTAATGCATCAAGCTCATCGCCATCTTCATCAAGCGTTTGCGGGATAAAGCCATAGTTGCAAGGTTTGGCAAAGATTTGTGGATCAACACGGTCAAGCTCAAAAACGGCTAATTCGCGGTTCCATTCGATTTTATGGCTGCTGCCTGTTGGGATTTCTACCACAACGTTGATGATGCCACCGTCGACGTCACCTGCGTCCAAGATTTTATTAAAGTCTGCCATAAAATGCTCCTGTTGCTTTTATATTAAAGTTTGAGGGGTAAAGTTATCTAAGTAGAGGCCACAAATGCTAGCGGCACCTCATGAAAGTCGGCTGCGAGTATAGCAAATTTCCATATCAGTTGCTCGTTATGCTTAAGTCTAAGCAGGCACAAGGTTATGCAAAATAAGCTAAGACTTAGGCGCTACCGGTCGCAATGGGATTTTTCCTGCGTGACGCTGTGCAATATTATCAATCAGCATTTGAGTAACTTGTTTATAGCTTAGCTGCTCAGTCGTCTTTTTGTTGGCTGTCTCATCCAGAGCTGTTTTATCAAGATTGGCTAACTTATTAATTGCCACAAAATCCGCCAAACGTAGCATTTGCATGCCAGCGTAGCCACACGGATTGATGGCGTTAAAAGCCGATAAGTCACAATTGATATTGAGCGCAATGCCGTGATAGCTAAAACCATGTTTAATTTTAAACCCTAGCGAGGCTATTTTTCCTAGCATAATGGCATCCGTTACTGGCAGGGTAGTAGTTTCATTGCTAGTGTCAGAATCCTCGCTATTGTCTGCAGCACACACGTATGAATTATTGTATAAATAAACGCCGGGTGCGTCACGACGTGAATGCGCACGGACATGGATACTGTCAAATGAGGCTAAACCTTGCAAACAGGCATTGGTCACGTCCTCAATCGCTTGCTCGGCATGCGATACCAGATTGCGCACACTCCAGCCTATACTGTCCAAATCAAACAACCAGTAAATAACCAGCTGGCCATGACCGTGCCACGTCACTTGTCCGCCGCGATCTGTTTTGATAATAGGGGTGTCAGTCCGTTGCAGGATATGTTCTTCTTTGCCTGCTTGCCCAAGCGTGTAGACGTCATTGTGATCGACAATCCATAACTCATCAGGCGTGCGCAAACCTTGCTCTTTTTTAAGCGCAATACGCGCTAACGTGCGTGCTAGCATCGCATCATGGGTAGAGACATAATCGGCTGCCGACAGCGATTTTGTCAGAAGGGTGTCATTAAGCAAGGTATCGTCAAGAAGGCTATCGTGAATCTGTTGCGTTAGGTTTTGCATAAGCGTGACTGTCTTGTTGTGGTCTGGTATAGAGTATTGGCAAATACTGACTGGTAGCGACTGTTCAACGCGCCCCAATATTGAGTGTAGCAGTTTTTAGGATTGCTGCTCAAATTTAAATCCATGCATATATAAAGCAGAATATTGAGGACAGAACAAAGTATTGAAGCATGTTACTTATAAAGTATTACTTAACAGAAGAATCTATATCGTGGGTATTGATGATGGCTGACACGTATCTTATACAAACCCAGCAGTCAATCAAAGAGACTGTTCATTGCTCAATCAATGCGCTACATTAAAGAGTAATGAATGGAATCTTGTTAGTTCTCATAATGATGTGCGCGTATGCGGAGATTTCCGCCAGCGCCTAAATAAAGATACAGAGTTTTAAACCAAATATAGCGTGCTGACTCTAACGCCTATGACAAGGAAGATATATGACAGACAACAATCAAAACACTAATGATCAAGCGTATAAAAACAATGATAAGTCACTTGGTAGTAATAAGTCACTTAGTATTGTGACCACTGTTGAAGATATGCAAGCGCAGTTCTCAAGATTACAAGCATTGAGCCGTGCTCAACCAATAAATGATTGGGCGACGCGCGAGACTCAATTAGACAATTTAGAGATGATGCTCAGCGACAATCAACAAAGCATCGCTCAAGCGATCAGCGCTGATTTTGGTTATCGTAGTGAATCAGAGACTCAGTTTGCAGAGCTTGTTCCGAGTTTTACGGGCATTAGCCATGCCAAAAAGCATGGTAAAAAATGGATGAAAACTCGCCACGCCTCTATTTCAGCATTGTATATGCCAGCTCATAATGAGATTCAGCCACAGCCATTAGGCGTGGTTGGTATCATGGTGCCATGGAACTATCCATTATTCTTAGCGGTAGGGCCAATCATTGATGCACTCACGGCAGGCAATCGAATCATGATTAAGATGAGTGAGGCCGCACCGCAGTTCGCGCAAGTGTTTGCCGATCTTATCGCTCATTATTTTTCATCGGATATGGTTTGTGTCGTGCTGGGCGAAGTAGATATCGCTGAAGCTTTCAGTAAGATGCCATTCGATCATCTATTGTATACTGGCTCTACTGCGGTGGGCAAAAAAATCATGGCGGCGGCAGCGCCCAACTTGACCCCAGTTACGCTAGAGCTTGGTGGCAAATCACCCGTCATCGTGTTGGATGGTGCCAATTTAGAGTCAGCGGTCAATCGAGTCATGATGGGCAAAACGCTCAATGCTGGGCAAACTTGTATTGCTCCTGATTACGTACTTATTCAGCGCAAAGATCATGAAGTGTTTATTAACCTAGCAAAAGAGTGGATGCAGAAGCATTATCCGAATATCAGCGAAAACCCAGATTACTCGCGTATTATCAATGGTCAGCAATTCAAACGTATCAAAGGTTACTTAGATGCCTTATCTGGTGAAAACATTCATAAGATAACTGATGCAGACTATGATATTGAAACGCGGTTGATGCCGCCGCTGATTATCAGTGAGCCGGCAGCCGATAGTGATGTGATGCAAAACGAGCTGTTTGCACCGATTTTGCCGTTGATGCACTATGATACGCTCGATGATGCGATAGACTTCGTCAATGCGCGTCCGCGTCCATTGGCCCTCTATGTGTTTGGTGAGCGTAATAGCGACATAGAAAAAGTGCGTGACAACACGGTATCAGGTGGCTTGGCTATTAATGAAGTTATCTTGCATGTGGTGCAGCACGACTTACCGTTCGGCGGGGTTGGGCACTCAGGCACTGGCGCCTATCATGGTAAAGCGGGCTTTGAGCGTTTAAGTCATATGAAGCCTGTGTTTGTACAAAATAAGCTCAATGGTATGAATTTCCTATTACCACCTTATGGCGGCTTATTTAACAAAGCCATGGCGTTCATGATGAAATAAGTGTGATGAGATTGGCTGTTTAATAATGATAGCATCTACGTAAGTAGGTGCTATTTTTTGTCCAAAAAACAAAATTTTGATGATTATAGTATTTATTTTTGATGGCTTTATAATATTTTTTATACATAAAGGAAAAGCTGAACCCAGCCAATAGTTATTTATAATTATTCTCATTTGTTGCTACATTTCTTAATATTACCGGACGGTAGTTATGGTAAATTTATATTGCTGATGAGACATAAAGATTGATTTTGCGTGAATTATCAACCCAATGCAGCATTATTCGATATCGATAACCGCATTCAAAAGCTGACTTCAATATCGAAATAATTGATGCCAATAACGAAATATAGGACATCCCATGCGCCAATGGATTGCGTTAAGTTTACTGTGTATAAGTGTGTTGTTGCTGCCAGTGTCAGCATCAGCAGCTTGCGCATCACCGATCAAGTTTGGCGCGTTGACTTGGGAGAGTGGTCAGTTTACGACTGGTATACTCAAATATATTGCCGAGAGCGGTTACGACTGCACGATCGAGGAAGTACCTGGGGCAGGACCCGCACTCGAGACTGCATTGTCGCAAAACGATATCCAAATCATCGGCGAACAATGGGTTGGGCGCTCGCCGATTATGGAGCAGGCCATCAATGACGATAAAGTTGCGGTCATTGGCGATACGCTGCAAGGCGGTGCTACTCAAGGTTGGTACGTCCCTCAATATGTCATGGATGACAATCCGGGACTGCGTCGTTATCAGGATTTGCCTAAGTATGCAGCGTTGTTTAAAGACCCAGAAGATCCTAGTAAATCACGGTTTATGAACTGTCCGTCAGGCTGGGCGTGTGAGATTTTTAACACCCGACTGCTCAAAAATACTGGCTTGGACGCGGTTTTTAATAATGCCCATCCAGGTACGGGTGCAGCACTCGATGCTGAGATTGCCTCCGCCTTTGAACAGAAAAAACCGTTACTATTTTATTATTGGCAGCCAACAGGGCTCATCGCCAAATACGACTTTGCGCCGCTAGCGTTCCCTGCCCATGAGGATGCGTGCTGGCAAGACTTGTTGTTGGCCGACGGCACCTCGGATTGTGTGTCTGGCTTTCCTGTGTCCCCTCTTAAAATTGCTGCATCGACGCCTTTTATTGATAATAATCCCGAATTGGCAAGCGCTTTTGAAAAAGTACAGTTCACGCCAGATCAGCTAAACAGTGCGATTTTAGAGATGAGTGAAAGCAAGCGCAGTGGTGATGAACAGGCGCTTGAGTTTTTACGTGCCAACCCAAACGTCTGGCAAGCGTGGCTACCCAAAGAAGTCGCTGAAAATCTTGCTGCCAATTTAGGCATCAGTCTAACGGACGATGGCACAGGCAATAGCGGTGTCAATCCATCACTGAATGACGCCACCTCAAGTAATGCCTTCCTAGCATTAACGTCCAGCTTTCCGTCATGGTCCCTTGAGTCACCGCTTAATAAAGCCTTAGCGACTGTAGTCAGAGACTATGGCGATGTGTTTCGGAGTATCAGTAGCGTCACTTTGACCTATTTATTATTACCTATTGAACGTCTATTGACGGTGATCCCCGCATGGTTAATTATTGGTCTGGTGACTGTATTAGCGTGGTTTGGGGTGCGCAAAGTATTGTTTGCTATTGCCTGCGGGGCAGGGCTGTTCTTAATCGGTGCGTTTGGATTGTGGGGCGCTTTGATCGATACGTTAGCGTTATTGATCGTCTCTGTTTTGGTGACAGTGGTTGTCGGTATTCCCATTGGTATTGCTATGTCGGGCAGCAGTCTGCTCCGTAAAATTATTACGCCGATATTAGATGTGATGCAAACCATGCCAAGTTTCGTCTATTTGATTCCCGTGCTCATGCTATTCGGTATTGGTAAAGTACCAGCATTATTTGCCACGATTATCTATGCCTTGCCACCGCTTATTCGTTTGACGACATTGGGTATAACGCAAGTCAATCATGAAATGATCGAAGCGGGGCGCTCGTTCGGTAGCACCCATTTTCAGCTACTCATTTGGATCAAGTTACCACAAGCATTGCCCAGTATTATGGCGGGCATCAATCAGGCAGTAATGATGTCGCTTGCCATGGTCGTACTGGCGTCTATGATTGGTGCGCCGGGTCTGGGAGAAGATGTCTTACAATCTATTCAGACGCTCAATATTGGTCAAGGACTACAAGCAGGTACGGCCATTGTCATTGTCGCGATTATCATTGACCGTATCAGCCAAGCCTTTGGTCAAGGAAAACGCGCGCGGCAAAAAACCATTGAAGCTGGCAAACGTCCTATCGGTTAAATAACAACAATAATGAGAATAGTTATGAATCATATCCAGTTAGAGAATATCAGCAAAATTTATAATGCTAATGAGTCACAAGCACAATCAGCGTTGAAACTACTAGCAGATGGTATGGATAGTGTCGCTGTCAAAAAGCAGACCGGCTATTCAGTCGGGCTTTATGATGTTAATTTGGCCATAAAAGCAGGGGAGCTGCATTGCATCATGGGACTCTCAGGCTCAGGTAAATCGACCTTGATACGCCATCTTAACCGGTTGATTGATCCGACCAGCGGCAAGATATGGGTCGATACCACTATTAATCCCAAGACCTTATCATCAAAAGCACAAGATATAGCAAAAGATGAAGCATCGACTGCTGCAGCACCAGTAACCGCTAATACAGACGGGATAGACAATGCCAACTCAAGCGACTCTATCAATATTTTAGAATTGAATGATAAGGAATTACAACAATATCGCCAGAATACCGTCAGTATGGTGTTTCAGCATTTTGGCTTGATGCCGCATATGACCGTCATGCAAAATGTGGCTTATGGATTACGTGTCCGCAAAATGAGTATCGAAGAGCGTCATGAAATCGCGCGTCATTGGCTTAATGAGGTAGGGCTGCCTAATCTAGAACACAGCTATCCTGATGAGCTGTCGGGCGGTATGCAGCAGCGCGTAGGGCTGGCGCGAGCCTTAGCGACTGACAATCCGATTTTGCTGATGGATGAAGCGTTCTCCGCGCTTGATCCGCTTATCCGCGCCCAACTACAGGATCAGCTGCTTGAGCTACAAGACCGTCTCAATAAGACCATTGTCTTTATTACTCATGATATCGATGAAGCGGTCAAAGTAGGTCAGCGTATTAGTATTTTAAATGGTGGTCGCTTGGTGCAAACGGGCACGCCTAGCGAATTAAGAGACAATCCTGCTGATGACTATGTGGCGCAATTCATGCATGCTAAAGCTTAATCATAAATTAACATGGGCGGCGCTAAGCCTTTGTTGATTTACTTTTAAACCAAGCTGATAAGCTTCACTATTAATGGTTGTATATCACTAGCTTTTCCGCGTTGTTAAATAAATGTATCAAGCGCTTAGTAACTATTAAAATAGGTTCTGCTAGCGATGTATACTATTAATATGTCCTTATTCACCTCTTTCTATTTCTCTTTGCTTTATTTTTATTCTTTTATGACATCGGCTGATAGCTGAGCTTTTTTGCCCATATCTTCACTTGGTTTATCCTCTTTTTAGCTCATTTAGATAACTATCGATTGAATTGAGCACCTGCTCTAATAACCTATCAAGAAGATCGTGACCAACTGCGCACGATATGAGTGCAAGACTTCATAAAAAAGTGTAAGACTTTATAAAAAGGATTCGTTATGCCAAACAATAACTCCGATAATGACGATGCTCATGACGATGACCAGAACTCTGATCTGACAACAGGCTCACAGCGCCAGCCATCACGTTGGCTCAAAAATGCTAGTGCGCTGGGTGTGACCACGGTATTGAGTGCTGGTCTACTGTTAGCATGTGGGCAAATGAGTAGCGCAGAAAATCAATCAAGCAGTAATACGTCGGTTAGTAATAGTAAGTCTGGTAGTGAAAACGACGGTGTAACCAACTCACGCGATATGTTGCCGTCTGACATGCTCAAGCAAATGCAAGCGTTACCGCAGCTCACTAAAGGTCTGGGTAAAAATGGTGCGGCAGTCATTGATCCTAATAAACCCACTTTGGTTAAATTTTGGGCAAGCTGGTGTCCGCTATGTTTGGGTACACTAGAGGAGACCGAAAAGTGGCGTACCGATCCTAAATTTGCCGACTTAAATGTTGTGACAGTTACCAGTCCTGGTCACCTCAACGAAAAAGCCGATGGTGAGTTCACGACTTGGTATGCTGGCGTTCAAGCAGACTATCCGCAGTTACCAGTGTTGGTCGATAGCTCCGGTGATTTGATCAATAAGCTTGGTGTACAAGTCTATCCTAGCTGGGCAATACTGGACAAAAAAGGCAACCTTGTGCATTTAGTCAAAGGTAATATTACAGCTGAGCAAGCTTATGCGCTGGCCGAAAATGCCAATAACGATTTTGCAGAGCTTAAAAGCGGCAAGGCCAAACCGACAAACGTGCAAGTCTTAGACAATAACAGTAAGATTGAAACCATTAAGCAAAAAGATGGGGTTTACTATAACGATAAAGGTAAAGCCATTAATACCCGTTCAATCTATCTGGCGGGTGGCTGCTTCTGGGGTGTTGAAGCCTATATGGAGCGCGTCGATGGCGTAGTTGATGTGGTCTCAGGTTATGCCAACGGTGATGATGATCAGCCAAACCCAAGCTATGAGGATGTGATTCGCGGTTCAGGACATGCTGAAGCGGTGAAAGTTACTTATGATGCAGATAAGACCGATCTCGACACGATTTTGAAGTATTATTTCCGTGTCGTTGACCCGACCAGTGTAAATAAGCAAGGTAATGATCACGGTGTGCAGTATCGTTCAGGAATTTACTATACCGATCAAGAGGACAAAGCGGTGATTGATGCCGCACTCAAACGCGTACAGGCTCAGTATAAGCAAAAAGTCGTCGTTGAACATGAAGCCTTAGGTAACTTCTATTTGGCTGAGATGTATCATCAAGATTACCTCGCCAAAAATCCAAATGGTTACTGTCATATTGATTTAAGCCTTGCTGATGACAAACCTGAAGGCACAGCACGCACCAAGCTCGCCGCTGTTAGTACGGTTGCCGAGACTTTAGATCCCAAGCGTTATGCTAATTTTGACAAAAATGCTTTGAAGAATATCTTGACCAAAGCCCAGTATGATATTACCCAAGGTGCCGCTACTGAGCGTGCCTTTAGTCATGAATATGACAATCTGTTTGCACCCGGTATTTATGTCGATGTGGTCAGTGGCGAGCCGTTATTTTTGTCTACCGATAAGTATCAATCCGGTTGTGGCTGGCCAAGCTTCACTAAGCCTATTGATATGCAAGTCATTACTCAGCATGAAGATACAGCCTTTAACATGGTGCGTACCGAGATTCGCTCGCGGGTAGCAGACTCGCATCTTGGTCACGTCTTCTCTGATGGGCCAAAAGATCGCGGCGGCTTGCGTTACTGTATCAATGGCGGTGCATTACAGTTCATTCCTGTGAGTGCTATGCCGCAATCAGGCTACGCGCCACTGGTAAAATTGGTCAAATCGTAATTTTCATAATTATAGTCATTCCACTATAAAAGTATTACTGCGTTAACCTCGCTTGAAGTATCACATATACATCTACACTTGGTTGGCTTGTACTACTTTTAAATTGAATCGACTATATAATAGTCATTTAATGACGATCATCTGCGCAGTAAAAAAGACGTTAAGGTTCCCCTTAGCGTTTTTTTATACTTACTTTTTATACTAATCTAGGCAATTGTAAACAGTCGTTTGGATGGGTAGTTTTTATAAACGTTGTTTGCCATCGTATGATTTTTGCTGCTAGGCATCGCGATGCCTGCAAAAAACCGCAAATGTGTTTATACTAAATGGTCTTTTAATGTCTCATCATCATTTGTTATTAGAATTTTTGATATCTTTTAGTCGGTATCGCTTAGCTATTGAGCAATATGGATTTTTAACTTTTGCGTTTAAGGTTGTAACATGACGGTCACCTATGCACCTATTATTACCTCGTTGCTTGATAACGATTTGTACAAATTTACCATGCTACAAGCCATGTTACATCAGTTCCCGCAGACCCATGGTGTCTATCGATTTCGCTGCCGTAATAATAATGAAGCGGTCTATCCACTAGCAGACATTAGAGAGTCATTAGAGCATCAATTGGATATGTTGTGTGAATTGCGCTTCTTAGAAGATGAATTGGAGTATTTGCGTGGGTTACGCTTTATGCGTTCTGATTTTGTCGATTATTTAGAGCTGTTTAAACTTAAGCGCCGTTTTATTACCGTCAGTACGGACAATAAAGGGCGCTTGTTGATCGATATCGAAGGGCCGATGATTCAGGCGATGTTCTTTGAAGTGTTCGTGCTGGCAATCGTTAACGAGTTGTATTTTAATGCCTTATCGAGCCCTAGCGTAATAGAAGAGGGACAAAGGCGCTTGGATGACAAGGTTGCGCTATTGCATCAGTATGCAAAGCAACAAAATACAGAAAGGCCACCTTTCATCGTTGCAGACTTTGGTACACGTCGACGCTTTAGCAAAAGCTGGCAAGCGCATGTGGTAGAAACTCTGCACAAAGCTGAGCCGAAAGTTGTTAGCGGCACCTCAAACGTTTATTTAGCTAAGCAGCTTGGGATGACGCCGATAGGAACGATGGCGCATGAGTTTATGCAAGCTTTTCAAGCATTGGATGTGCGTTTACGTGACTCACAAAAAGCCGCACTCGAATCTTGGGTACATGAATATCGCGGTGATTTGGGTATCGCGTTGACCGATGTCGTTGGCATGGACGCATTCTTGCGTGATTTTGATCTGTATTTCGCCAAGCTTTTCGATGGTCTGCGCCATGATAGCGGCGATCCGTATATTTGGGGTGATAAAGCCATTGCGCATTATCAAAAACTAAAGATAGACCCGAAGACGAAAATTTTGACTTTTAGTGATGGCTTGACGCTTGAAAAGGCGTGGGAGTTGCATCAATACTTTAAAGAGCGCATCAGAACCAGCTTTGGTATTGGCACCAATCTCACCAATGATATGGGCATCACGCCAATTAATATTGTACTCAAATTGGTTGAGTGTAATGGGCAGCCTGTTGCTAAACTGTCTGATAGCCCAGGCAAGACCATGATCAATAATGATACGTATCTTGCCTATTTGCGCCAAGTTTTCGAGGTTGATGAACCCGAATAGAGAATGAGCCTATCTCTAGCTGTTGCTATTTTCTGTCTTATCTTCTTCAGCAAAAGCGGCATCCAATGCTTGTTGTACTGCATTGATGCGCGTCTCGCAAACGCGATAAGCGGCAATTGATTCTTCCACCGTGGTCATCAAGTTGTCGATATCAGGCTCATCTTGTTGCTGCAATTCAGCCGCATTGGTTTTTAGAATATCGTAAGCTGCCTTAAAGGTTTTTGGGGCGGCTTTTTTGCGCTTGCGAGTAGGGGTAGTCATAGCGTGTCCTAATTTTTAGAGTACAAGTAAGTAAGTAGGGGAGTAATCGTTAGATGTTATTATATGGTTAACTTGGTATATCTGATATTTCTGTCGTGTTCTTCTCAGTATTAACCTCAACAATCTGAGCTTTAGCCTTACCGTCTTTTAAGACGATATGAATGGTTTGCTCAGGGAAGAGCTGTGTGCTGCTGGTGAGTATCTGTTTGTCTTTATCATTAGTCAGCATGGTGTAGCCTTGCTTGAGCACACGAGACGGTCGGTGCAAGAGTACGATATCACGAAGATGGGCGCTATCACGTTGTGCTTGTATCAGCTGCTGCTGCGCGCTCTGCATGATGGTTTTTTGATGGATATCACTGTAGTTATGGGCGCTGGCTAATTGCTGATGTGCAAGGGTTTGCGTCTGTGTGTGTAACTCGGTTGTCAGTCTCGCCGCTTGCTTTACTTGCCGCTGCGCGCTCTGCTGAATACTACGCCACGCATAGTCGCTGTCTTTTTGTAGCGCGGTCAGCTGACCGATGGTACGTGACTGTATTTGGCTCAATTGTCGCGCCGTTTGTTGCTCCGCGATATTGAGTTGACGCTGAGCGGCTTGTTTTATTTGTGTTTGATAATGCAAAGTCTGCGTGACCAGCTGTGCTAAATGCGCCATGATAGCGGCAATTACCTTTGATGGCGTGTCAAAGCTGCTGTGCGCTACTTCATCTAAAATCACTTTATCGCGCTCGTGACCAATACCAACCCAGACGGGGACAGGTTGTTCAGCGACCAATGCCGCAAGCTCGTAATCATTGAGGTAAGCCAAATCTCCCACCGCGCCGCCGCCACGAATAATCACTAATAAATCAGGCAGGCGCTGATAAGTATCTTGGAATCGTTGCTGGGCACTGACGATGGCTTGGCGAATCTCGCTTGGGGCATGATTGCCTTGAAAGGTCGCGTAATGGTAATGGAAGTGACAAGCGCCTGTACTTGCTAAGCGATCAGCATCGGCTTGAAAATCACCTAAACCTGCGGCCTTTTCGGGCGCAATCACGAGGACATGCTCGATATCAAAGGGCACAGGTAATTGTTGATTGAGCTGCAATAAGCCTTCGCCAGTCAAGCGATCGACCATCTCCGCATATTGCCGTGCCAAATCTCCCAAGGTATAGCTAGGATCAATGTCTTCAATCGTAATAGAGAAGCCATATTGTGCGTGAAAGCCTGCGGATACTTTGAGTAATACGGTCAAGTCGCGCTCAAGAGGCATGCCGGTCGCCCGCTCAAATTTTGCCAATACGCGGGCAGCTTTAAAACGCCAAAGGTTACCACGGCAGCTGGCAACGACTTTGCCTTCTTCATCTTTTTCAGCCAACTCAAAGTAATAATGCCCGCCTTTGCTAGACAAATTACGAATTTCAGCCTTCACCCATACGCGGTGATCAAAGGTTTGTTTGATGACCATCTCAACTGCTGATAAATAGTCACTCAAACGCAAGACCGTATCTTCTAAATGATCTTCCTGCTCTGCCAGTTCGGCTTCTAGCGTCGCTAAATCCTTAGCAGGCGCTAACACTTTTGCCGATTTGGTATTTGAAAGATTGGGTTTGCGCATAATAATAGACCATGGATTCTAAAAATAAGAGCTCTAAAAACAAGAGTTCTAAAAATAAGGATTCTGAAGACTAGGATTCTGAAAATTAGAAAACTGAATAGAGTGAGTAGAAAATTAGATAGGGTAGTCTACCCCAAAATTGCAGCTACAAAAAGTCAAGCCAATAAATCAGCGAGCAATATGCTATTTTCATCGCTGATTTACTGGCCAAACCCTATTATATTTTACGCCAAATATTTTATGCCAAATACCAAGGCTTTTATTATGTATAAGACAAAGCTTGAGCCACTCACAGGTTTATCAGCTTATTCCGTCAGCTTAAAAAATTAGTAGAATGCTTGAGCTTTGTCAGTTAATAATGACTCTTTTATTGGCAACGGAAACTGATTTTATACTCATAATCATCATCGCGTGACAAATCTGGTGAGCCAGTCCCAAAAATTGAGCCGATAACCGCACCTGCTTGTCCAACCATACGACCCGCACGCTCATCTAAAATACCATTGTAAGTGACTTTATCATCAACGATAATCACTTGCTTGCTGCGACAAGTATTTTTGGCACTATCAAGTGCATTTTGCTGGGCTTTGACCTTGCTATCCGCTATGCCAGTCGTCTCGTAAATAGAATTGGCACGTTGAATGACTGGTGATGAAGGCGTGCTCTGGCAGGCACTTAAGATAAGAGCCGTCGCCAAAGTAGCCGTGATGGTGGCAGTTTTATTAACAGTATTCATAAATTATTCCTCTTTCCTATAAATTAACCATAAAAACCAAAGACAAGTAGGGCAAGTATTTTGTTCGTTAAGAGTTTTGTTCATTAAAAATGTCGTCCATGAAAAGACAGACTAAATTTAACCTATTGCAGTCTGGAGTGTCTAGGCAGTTATTGTGTGCGGTATTGCGCTTGTATTACCTGCTGACGTTGCCGCCAAGAAAATTGTCCTAATTTTACTAAGTGTTCCAAGCTATTAGCCATGATAAAACCATGTGCACTTGCCACAAACCTCGTGCATACACAGCAAATCACTTGAAATAAAAATCATATCTAGGATAATTGAGGTATTCATTTTTAATTATTAAGTAAGTTTATGCAATTGATTCCTGCTCCTGCTGGCGTGCTCGAAGTTGACGCGCTATGGCAACAAGACAATCCCAACGATCCGAATACTGACACGGTGGCGCTGCTTTGTCATCCCAACCCTTTGTTTGACGGCACCATGAACAATAAAGTGGTCACGACGATGTACCGTTTTGCCCGTGATAACGGTATGCACGTGGTCCGTTTTAATTTTCGCGGTGTCGGTCAATCGACAGGCGAGCATGATTATGCTGAAGGAGAGGTGGTGGATGCAATGACCGTGCTACAATGGATTGCAGAACAAACCAATGCACGTAAGTTATGGCTTGGCGGCTTTTCTTTCGGTGGCTACGTGATTGCGCGTGCGGCTGAGCAAGTCATAGAAGCGCCGCATGTATGGGGCTTGAGTGATTTTGAAGTTTCTAAAATCGCGCTGATTGCTCCCTCAGTAGAAAAAAATAATACCAGTGACTTAAGCTTACCAGCTGACAAAACTTTTGAGATTTATGGTAATGCTGATACAGTCATTGATCCTGATAATATGCAGGAGTTTGCAGAACGCTTAGGACTGGCAGTCAGTATCGTGGATGGGGCAGGACATTTTTTTCACGGGCGCTTGTCTGAGCTAAAAAAACTGTTGGAACAGCACAGTTTTGCTGAGCATTAAATAAGTAGCGATTAGCGCTACACACCTTTTTCTTTATATTTACCCTTTTAAATGATGAGTCTTATTATGAGTTTATCTCCATTGCAACGTTACGAGCAAGCCATCAGCACTGATGAGTTTACTCGAGATGAGCAGCAATATCAGGCCATGAGCTATCTTGATGAGCTACACCATCAGCTCACCAATAGCGTGGAACAAAAAAAAGGCATTTTTAGCTTTTTAAAGGCCAAGCCAGTTGCCCCAAAAGGTTTGTATATGTGGGGCGGGGTGGGACGCGGTAAGACTTGGATGATGGACATGTTTTACGACTCTTTGACCATTGAGCGCAAGATACGTCAGCATTTCCATCATTTTATGCAGCGCGTCCATCGCGAGCTAAATGCCATCCAGGGTGAGAGTGATCCATTAGAGAAAGTTGCTGATATTATTTACAAAGAAGCCGTTATTATCTGCTTTGATGAGTTCTTTGTCTCCAACGTCTCTGATGCGATGATTTTGGGCGATCTATTTACCATGTTATTCAATCGCGGCGTGACGTTGGTTGCGACTTCAAATATTGAGCCGTCTGGACTCTACAAAGACGGTTTGCATCGTGATCGTTTTATGCCGGCTATCGCTGAAGTTGAGCGCCATACTACAGTCATGAATATCGACTCTGGTATTGACTATCGTTTGCGCGTATTACAGCAAGCAGAGTTGTATGAATCACCCATGACCAAAGCCAATCACCATTGGCTGGCCAACCGCTTTGCGAGCTTGTCTAATAATCAAAAAATCAGCAATGAGCCTATCACTATCAATGGTCGGCAGATCAAAATCAATGCCCGTACCGAAGATATTTTATTCTGCGATTTTCGTCATTTATGTATGGAGCCGCGCTCCGCTGCTGATTTCATTGAAATCGCCAAACAGTTCAATACGGTACTGGTCAATGGGGTCCCAGCATTAGATGATGACCTGCGTGATCCAACGCGCCGGTTTATTTATATGGTCGATGAGTTTTATGATCGCCGCGTAAAACTATTGGTTCGAGCAGAGCAGTCAATTCTTGAGCTGTATCAAGGTGAAAAGCTGGCGTTTGAGATTGAACGGACACGATCGCGCTTGCTTGAGATGCAATCAGAAGACTACTTAAAGATGGAGCACCGTGTTGAAAATGCGAATGCTGCTTAATATAGTTAATCCTTTATAAATTAAATGCGGCGTTAGTCTAGCTCGGTCTACTATTGGTAGGACTTTTATTTAAAAGTATGATTGTGATTTAAAGATAGAGGTTAAGGGCTGCTTGGGTTTTCGTTTACGGTTTTACGATTGTCCAATCATATTTATAACGGGATAATCTGCTGATATAAATAGTGGCAGTCAATATCAATAATAAATAAGGACAAATAATGAATAAGTCTGACGAAAACAACTTTACAAAGGAAAATCAAGCAAAAGATAGTCAAGTGCAAAGTGGTCAAGAACAAGATAGTCAAGCAGAAAACAGTCAAATAAAAAGTAACCCTGCAAAAAATAGTGAAAAGATTTCTATTAAAGCACTAACGACTGAGAGCACGCCATTTACCAGTGATGAGCTCATTCATTGGATTAATTCAAGACGCAGCGTGGGTAACTTAGATCTTCCTGCACCAACGCAAGCCCAAATTGAAGAAGCGATTGAGTGTGCAGCGACGGCACCTGACCACAAAAAACTGCGTCCGTGGCGCTTTATTGTGACTGCCGGTGACGCTCGTCACGACTTGGGGCGTGCCCTTGTCGAAGCAGCAGAAGCAAAGGCCACCGAAGAGGGCGAGATACTCTCTGAAAAAACAGTGAAAAAAACTCAGACGATGCCGCTACGTGCGCCGCTTATTATTACGGTGGTGACTCAGATGCAAGAGCATAAAAAGGTACCGCATTTCGAACAGATGTTAAGTACAGGCGCTGCGGTACAAAATCTGACTTTGGCGTTAAAAGCGCAAGGCTTCAGCACAGTATGGCGTACAGGATTATTGTGTAACGAACCTGCGGTAAAAGCATATTTCGGCGTAAGTGCAGATGATTATGTCACGGCTTTTGTTTATACTGGCACCAGTCCTAAAGGTGAGCACCCACGTAAACCTATTGATATCGAGCCGCTTGTCCGCTTTGAGTCATAACCATACTCGAGGGCTACTGAGCTAAAGACGGTTTTTTATTAAACAATATTACTAATTAAAGAAAATGATTTATGCAACACAATTGGTCTCAGTAGCTAGCTGCCCACTAAAGATATTATTACTAATAAGTCAGTCAATACGGATACATGCATATGACAAGCGCTAATGACAACAATACTAACAAAGATAATGCTCAGAATAGTAGCAACGAGAGTAACAAAGCCGCTGACAAACAAAACAGTCTGTTGTCAGGTATCATTGAACGAGCCAGCAAATCTGGTATTGGTCGTAAGAAGCTCAACCCTAGCACGGTAGAGTCAGCAGTCGCAAAAAACATGGCAGAGATTCACAGCAATCCTACCAAGCTGCGTTTGGCGTTCTTAGGTGGTGGTAGTTTTGGTACGGCAATGGCGAACTTAGCCGCGCGTAATGGTTGTGATACCACGCTGTGGGTTCGTAACAAGCGTACCGTTAAGGCCATGACAAAAACCCAGACGAACAAGAAATATCTGCCCGGTTATAAGCTTGATGACCGCCTGAAATATAGTCATGATTTAGCATCGGCAGTCAAAGATACCGACATTATCTTTATTGCCGTACCAGGCTTGGCCTTTCGCGAAACGCTAAAAAATATCGCCCCCTTTATTAGTGGACAGTCTATTGTGTCGCTAACGAAAGGCATGGAAAAAGACACTTTTGCCATGATGAGTGATATTATCAAAGAAGTGTTGCCTGAGGTGAATTTTGGCGTCATGTCAGGGCCTAATCTTGCTATAGAGATTATGAAAAATATGCCATCTGCGACCGTGATTGCGAGTGAGTCTGAACCACTACGTCATGCTGTACAAGCGGCACTGCATAGTGCTTTCTTTAGAGTATTTGCCAGTGATGATATACGCGGTGTTGAGCTGGGCGGGGCGCTCAAAAACATTTATGCCATTGCGATGGGTATGGCTGCGGCCTACGAAGTGGGTGAGAATACCAAAGCAATGATATTGACCCGTGCCTTGGCAGAGATGAGTCGTTTTGGTGTCGAAGCCGGTGCCAATCCACTGACGTTTTTAGGGCTATCAGGTGTTGGCGATTTATACGCCACTTGTAGTTCGGAGTTAAGTCGTAACTACCGCATCGGTAATATGCTTGGTCGTGGTATGAGTATTGATGCTGCCGTCAAAAAACTGGGCCAGACTGCAGAAGGCGTTAATACTATTCAGCAAGTCCATGAAAAGGCGACTAAAGACGGTATTTATATGCCCATTACCCATGCGCTTTATGCGGTTATTTATGAAGATAAGGCCGCGCTGGGTGTGGCTCTCCATTTGATGGAAGCGGGTTTCCGCAGTGATGTCGAATTTGTGATGGCTCATGACCATAGCAACGCTGCACTTACTGCGCAAATGAAAGCTGCCAGTAGTACCTCTGACAATGACAATGACGATGATGTTGATACAGACAGCGATGCTAAATAAAACGATTGTTGGCAACGTGTATTGCTGAAAATGTGTATTGCTAAAAACGTGTAAAGTCAGACAGTGGCAAAGTAGGTCATAGAAAGGCAGTTGATAAAAAGGCAGCTGACAAAAAGCCAGGTTATAGACAAGGAACGCTATGAAAATTATATTAATACGTCACGGTCAGGCAGAAGACGAAACGCGTCCAGACAGCGCTCGTCAGCTGACTGACTTTGGACAGCAGCAAGCCGCGCAAACTGCAGAATATATCACGACCAATTATAAGCCTGATCGTTTTATCGTAAGTCCTTATGCTAGGGCGCAGCAAACCCTAGCAGAGCTGCAAGCGCGGGCGCCTACAACAGTACCAGCGACGGTACAAGATAATATAACGCCTTCTGATGACGCCCATAGTGCGTTGACCGATATAGCAAAGATTGAGGCGCAGTGTCTCGTGGTGGTGTGTCATATGTCTATCGTCGCCAATCTGGCTGCCTTACTAACCGGTGATCATCCTGAGGCGTTCTCTTTGGCAGAAGCACGAGTGTTTGAGATGGATTTTATCATGTCTGGAATGGCAACCGAGGTCGATCGCTTTGTACCTGAGCAACCGTATTGATATCGCTCTTTCATTGGCTATAGTCGATCCTAAATAAAATGGATACGCTATTTCATAACGCGAAACTGGTATAAATTTTTCTTGCTTGCTTGCTGTGCCTACGCCGACAGAGGCTGCAAAACTTATATTAAAAACTAAGCATCCCAGTTCCGCTGTATCTTTTCCATATTGGACTGACTATATTTAGTAGTAGTAATATTCATCATCATGACCCTGTTTAAAAATATTAAGATGCTTTAAACATAAACATAAACATAAACATAAACATAAACATAAACATAAACATAAACATAAACATAAACATAAACATAAACATAAACATAAACATAAACATGGTCATGGGCTCTTACAAAACGTCTAAATTTGTTATTTTATGGCTTTGATAATTAAGGACACACTTGGTGTTACATGTTTGGTTAAGAGCGCAGCACAGTCCGCTAGCTGTCTGGCATGAAGACGTACAACAATGGCAGTCAGTTGCTGGCTGGCAACAGTTGCATGATATTTATAGCAGCTATAAATCCAATAGCCATAAAACAGTATGTTTGTACTTTCCATCAAGCCACGTATTACACGTCGATACCGAGCTTAGTGGTGCACAGCTTAAGCAATTGGGTAATACTGGTAAGCAGTATTTATTTGAAGAGATGTCTTTGACCCCTGTTGAGCAATTGGCAGTGCGGCAAACCAGCCTTGCTGATAGTCAGTATTTATACGCGCTGGCGCAGGCTGATATTGAGGCATGGCAGCAAAGTGCCAAACTCGTTGGTATGACTATCGCAGCATTACTGCCCGACTTTCTATTGTTACCAGTGCCGGAAGAAGGTGCAGGGCAGCAAGTCATACTCTATCAAGATGACCAGACGATGCTGCTACGCCAATCATTATATCAAGGAATGGCGGTCAGCTATTTACCGTTGATTTTTGAGCGCTTCCCGCAGCTGAGTGAAGTGATGGTGGTACCAAGCATTGAAGCTTTTGATAGTACAAGTTTTTCAGACCTTGATGCTACAAAGTCTGATCATAGGATTGATTTACAAAAGCCAGTAACGACCAGCGATGTTTCGGCACAAACAGCCGCGCTCATAGCAGCTCATCAGCTGCTATTGACGACGCTAACGAGTACGCCCAAGCCGATTGACAACCCTGACCGTCACGCGCTTAATTTCTTTATCAAATCAACCGACTCGCAATTATCACCTTATCTACGAGTGGCAATGATGGTGGCGCTGTCGGCACTCGTGCTACAGATAGCCACAGATGGGGTGCAGTCTTATCAGTATCATCAGGCGACGGCTGCGACAAAAACAGCGATTGCGGGGCAATATCAGTCTTGGTTTCCTGATGAACGTCTAAACCCGCGCACCAATTTAAAGACGCAAATGGCGCCAAAACTGGGTACCAATGGTCAAGCTTCGCCACATATGGCCGTGTTGGCACGCATATCACCACTGATTAAGCAGTCCTCTCTAAAAGCGCAAGCTTTGGTTATGCAACCATCCGCGCTCAGTTTTACGTTGATTGCCCCTGACCGCGACAGTCTTGATAAATTCGCCAATACCCTGTTCACTCAAGGATTAACGGCCAAGCTAGAGCGGGTAAATAGCAATGAGCAAGGGCAGTTTAGTGGGCAAATTACTGTGAGTATAAATGAAGATGATACGACGCCAGAAAGCGTCAGTGCCGACAAGGCAGCAGCATCTTAAGCTCATTGAGAATTTTTAGTATTTGCTGAGCGCTGTGTTTTGACGATCACCATCGGTAAGGTGCTCACTCAGATGATTGCAATCTACTTACTCAAGATTAAACCCTCCACGATTAACTATTGGCAATAAAGGTTAGAGCATGAAACGATTACAGCGCCGAGCCAAACGTAGCGTGTCTGCGCCTAAAACAAGCGCTTTTTCAGAGCGGGTGAATAGTTATCAAAATGTCCTATCATCACGCTGGCAGGCATTGTCTCCACGCGATCAATTAGCATTGGCTATATTGTCTGCTTTTTTACTGTTATTCGTGGGTGGCTACGGCGGTTATACGGTTCATCAAGCTGCAAGCGATAGCAAAATTGAGTATCAAGAGCAAATTGCTGATTATTTTTGGCTGCGCGCGCAAGCGGGTAAGGTGGATAGCAATGCGACTAACAGCGTCGATGGGGCAGCTGCTATGCCACCTGCCAACAGAGTGAGTGAGCTACTAAATACCTCGGGTATTGCCAATGCGCAAGTGGTTGCGGCTGGTGACGGGGTGCAGCTGAGCTTCACCAATGCCAGTCAAGCGGTTGTGAGTGCAGCACTCGGTAAGCTTAAGCAGCAAGGTTGGCAATTTACCCAACTCTCGATGCAACAGGACGTGACCACCAAAGCTATTGAGGTGCAAGCAACTGTTACTTCTTAACAATGCTAACTGCCTCGCACTGTATATTGAATTTAGCTTCATTGAAAAACACCTCATCCGACACAATCAAAGGTTTATTGAACACTTTAGTGATGAATACTTCCTATACATTATTCTCCTGCACTTAAGCGGATAAGCATCTGCGTCAACAGACTACTATTAAGACTAAGACGTCTGATTATAATATGACCTGTTAAGGATCAAGACACATGATAAATGACAATATAAGCGGCAACATGAGTGACAGTAAACGCCGTTCTTTAACCACTTATAATCACATCACCTATCTATTGTATGTGATCAGTTATTTCACGGCTGGTCTGTTGTGGGTCGTGCCGATTATCATGAATTATGCTAAGCGCCACGATGCGGACGGCTCATGGCTAGCCACGCATTTTGATTGGCAAATTAAGACGTTTTGGTACAGTATCGTCTGGTTTATCATAGGCATTCTTATCATCACGTTTGCTTTGGGCGGTTTTGGTGTCAGCATGTTTGCCGATAGCAGCAATATAGCCATTGGTTCATTTTTATTGGTCAGTATTGGTTTTATTATTATGGGTTTGACCTTTATTTGGCACCTTTATCGTATTGTACGAGGTTGGATTGCCTTAACAGATGGACGACCTGTGCCATAATACGTTCAATCCCATATCATTTATATACAGTGTTTAGCAGCGCTTATTGACTTTTTGGAATAGAAATTTGCTGTATGAAACTTTGGTCTTATTTCTGTTAAGCTGATATAATCGCTGCGCTTAATCTCTTTCGTTTTTCTCATTCATCATTGCTTTTCGAGCAGGGTCTGTCATTACTATGTCTTATGCCTTACTTCGCCCTTTTTTATTTAAGATGGACCCTGAACACGCCCACGAGATGACCTTATCTTTGTTAGATAAAGCCCATAAAGCGCGTGCCTTAGGTTTGGTATATGGTCAGTCGATGCAGCCTACAGACTGTATGGGTTTACAGTTCGCTAATCCAGTTGGCCTTGCCGCAGGGTTGGACAAAAACGGTGATTATATCGATGCACTGGCCGAGCTTGGTTTTGGCTTTATAGAAGTGGGGACGGTCACGCCAAGACCGCAGGTTGGTAATGATAAGCCACGCCTATTTAGAATCAAACAAGCCGATGCCATTATCAATCGCATGGGCTTTAATAATCAGGGCGTTGATTACCTGATTGAAAACGTCAAACGCTGTA
The DNA here is from genome assembly GCF_002836005.1 of Psychrobacter sp. Sarcosine-3u-12. Taxonomy (NCBI): domain Bacteria; kingdom Pseudomonadati; phylum Pseudomonadota; class Gammaproteobacteria; order Moraxellales; family Moraxellaceae; genus Psychrobacter; species Psychrobacter sp. Sarcosine-3u-12. Next base: position 70,112 of record NZ_PJBY01000076.1, on the reverse strand, counting down.
AATACAAAGGTAACATCGGCATCAATATCGGTAAAAATGCCAGTACGCCAGTGGAGCAAGCCGCTGATGATTATGTCTATTGCCTAGAGCGGGTTTATGCACACGCTTCCTATATTACCGTCAATATCTCATCGCCAAATACCAAAAACTTACGTGACTTACAGAGTGGTGAAGCGTTAACGCAGCTACTTGATACGATTAAAAACCGTCACAACCAATTGGCAACAGAGTATGGTTTTTATGTGCCGCTGGTTTTGAAAGTAGCCCCTGATTTAGAGCCGCTACAAGTGGATTATATCTCACAGCAGTTGTTAGATTTTGAGATTGATGGTTTGATAGCCACCAATACCACATTGAGCCGCGTCGGTGTCGAAGACTTGCCCGATGGTGACCAAGCCGGTGGCCTATCGGGTCGTCCAGTGAGCCACATCAGCACCCAAATTTTACAACAATTCTCTGATCAGCTGGATGGTAAAGTAGCTTTGATTGGGGTGGGTGGTATCGATAGTGGTGCCAAAGCGGTCAAAAAGATTGAAGCAGGTGCTGATATGGTACAGCTTTATACCGGACTGATTTATCGAGGTCCTGGGCTGGTACAGTCATGCATTCAAGCCATCGGTGGCTATTACGATGCCATGGAAAGTTAGACAACCACTAAAAATGAGGCGTGACATATGAGTGGTCTAGATATTGTGATTGCTATTGTGGTCTTAATTGGCTTATGGCGCGGCTTTCAGGTAGGACTCATTAAGACAGCAGTCGGCTTGGCAGGTTGGTTTATTGCTCTTATTGCTGCCACGCGCTTGGCAGGCTCAGTTGCTCCGCAATTATCAGGTATCGTACAAAACCCTGTCTTGCAAATGGCAACGGCGTTCTTATTGGTCGTAATCATTATCTTAGCGATTATGCATATCGTCGCCTTTGCTTTTTCAGGGGTACTCAAAACCTTACGTCTGGGTATTGTTGACAAGATGGCAGGTGGCGTCCTTGGGGCGGCCAAAAATGTATTGATGGTATTAGTCGTTTTGAGTGTCAGCGCGCCCTTATTGGTAAAAATGCCGCAATGGCAAACCTCGGTGCTTGCTCCTGAACTGATGCCTTATGCGCCAATGGGTAAGGCTTTAGTCTCAGACGTGCTCGGTATGGCTTGGGATCAGGTCAATCAGTCTTAATACGCATAGTTTTTTAGACTTATTCTTCGTTTCTTAAGCCTGTTTTTTAAGCCTATTTTTTAACGTTTTAATACCAAAAATCATAACTGAGTCTTTGTAACTTATCCTTGATAAAAAATTATTCGATAGCATTTAGGGTTCATAAATTTCAATTTGTGAATGATTGATGGCTTTGCTGACTGTAGGTCAGTGAGCAAACTGTCATCAAGATTTTAAGCTTAAGCAACATCATCAGGTCAGCGGTAAGAGTAGATGGCTGTTTTTCATAAGCTACTGTCAAGCTTATGCCGTTATTGTGTTACTAATGTGTGGTTCAAAATAGGATATAACTATGTGTGGAGTCGTTGGGGTTGCAGCTCATGAGCCGGTCAATCAGATTCTTTATGATGGCTTAACAATGCTACAGCATCGCGGGCAAGACGCGGCAGGTATTGTGACTTTGCAAGATGGTCGGCTTTATTTACGTAAAGAAAACGGCATGGTACGTGACGTTTTTATGAATCGCCATATGATAAAACTGGTTGGCGAATTTGGCATCGGTCATGTTCGTTATCCAACGGCAGGCACGTCAAGCAGTGCAGAAGCGCAGCCGTTTTATGTCAATTCACCTTACGGTATTACGCTGGCGCACAATGGTAATTTGACCAATGCTGAGGGCTTGGCCAAGTCTCTATATAAAGAAGACCGTCGTCACCTGAATACTGATTCAGACTCGGAAGTACTGTTAAACGTGCTGGCGCATGAGATGCAGAATCTAGGAAAAACCCATCCAACGCCTGCCGAAATATTTGAAGCAGTCACAGCGGTTTATAGTCGTATTGAAGGTGCTTATGGCGTTGTTGCTTTAATCACAGGTCATGGCTTGCTTGCCTTCCGCGATCCAAACGGTATTCGCCCACTTATCTTTGGTGAACGTTTGGCAGCCAATGGCGGCACAGAATATATGGTTGCTTCAGAATCGGTCGCCTTGACTGGCTCTGGCTTCACTATTATTCGTGATGTCAAACCCGGTGAAGCGATTTTTATTGACTTAGACCATCAGCTACATACGCATCAGTGCGTCGAGCAGCAAGAATACACCCCTTGTATCTTTGAATACGTCTATTTTGCTCGTCCAGATTCCATCATGGACAATATCTCAGTCTATAAGTCGCGTCTGCGTATGGGCGAGAAGCTTGGTGATAAAATTCTTGCAGAATGGGGTGAAGATCACGATATTGATGTGGTTATTCCTATTCCAGATACCTCGCGTACCTCAGCGATGGAGCTGGCGCTTAAGATGAATATTAAGTACCGTGAAGGGTTTATGAAAAACCGTTATATCGGTCGTACTTTTATCATGCCAGGTCAGCAGCAACGCAAAAAATCAGTGCGTCAAAAGCTCAGTGCTGTACCGTTAGAGTTTAAAGGTAAAAACGTGCTATTGGTTGATGATTCGATCGTCCGTGGTACTACTTGTCATGAGATTATTCAAATGGCGCGTGATGCAGGTGCACGTAAAGTATTTTTTGCCAGTGCAGCGCCGCCCGTAAAATATCCAAACGTGTATGGTATCGATATGCCAGTGCGTAGCGAGCTTATTGCTTCAGGGCATAGCGTTGAAGAAGTGCGTAAAATTATTGGTGCTGATCGTTTGATCTTCCAAGATTTAGACGATTTGATCGAAGCAGTAAAAGATACCAAATACAGTAAAGTCGAAGGTTTTGACTGTGCGGTATTTAATGGTTGCTACATTACTGGACAAATCAATGAAGCCTATCTTGAGCACCTACAAGAGCAGCGCAGTGAAACTGCTAAGACCGGAAAAAAAGGCGTGCAAATAGTGGCTGATACACCTGTAGATATGATGGGTGTAGAAGAGCTTTAAGCTGCTAAATACCTAAATTTTTAAATATAAAAAGGCTGGATTCTTGATAGAATCCAGCCTTTTTTATTGCTTAAAATAAGAGATATCCTTTGAAAAACCACTATTTATGGTAAGAGGTGATATTGGGAATATATATAGCGCTTTATTGGTAGGATTACCACATGAGATCATCTGGAATCACATAAGCGGCATAAGGATCGTCATCTGCTAACTCATTGTCTGAGGTATCGTTAGACACTACCATAAAGCCTTCTAGTTTTGCATCTATACGATCGGCCAAGGGGCGAGGAAGTAGAGCATAGCTTTCTTCCAAGCGTGCAATGACCACGTGACCTGCTACGATTTGATCGTATAGTTTTTGCGTGATAGAGATTTTTTTGACTTTAGTGTCGTCAACGAACTGATAATTGACTTCACCCTTTGTATCAGTGATTTGATGCTGCCTAATCATTTGGACGATATTGGCCTTTAGCATTTTCTCTTCTAAAAGCTGCTGTTTTTCTTGATTAAGCTTTTGATCCTTCTCCAGCTTTTTTGCTTGGGCTGCTGCCAATGCTTTTTTGGCTTCCACATTGGACGCATCACCAGTGCGCTTGGCATGTTCAGATTGCTTGCTTATCTTTTTGGCTTTTTTGCTATCAACCAATCCCGCTTTTAAAAGTTGAGCTTGTAGGGCATTCTTGGCCATAATTCCATTACCTAGATGATAAAAATAAAAATTAAATAGTAGCAAATTTTGCGGTGGCGTGTCGTTAATTCCTCTAATCTGCAAAAGATGGTACTGTTATACAAAATACGATTAATAATGATTAGGGCGTGTTGAACATTCACAAATAGGCACTGCTGATTGCTAAAATGGTTTCATACAAGGCGCAAGTCGACGATAATGTTAATACCTTAGCTAGACTTGCAACGCAGTATGGGGCGATTTTAGCATCAGCCCGTAGCATAGGGACAGGACTGTTTTTTGCCGCTTCTGTGTTAAAAATAGACGTTTAGAAAGACTAAACTTAAGATTTTTAACGTTGAATCGCCTAAAAAATAGTCTCTGTCAGTGCCATGGTCGAATGTTCAACACGCCCTAACCATTAAGCCAGTTTGGTAAACAACATTATGATGCGTGACTGGTAAAATTTTTCTTGCTTGCTGTGCCTACGCAGACAGAGGCTGCAAAAAACTTATACCAGTCACGCTGTCTCTTTTTTATATTGACCCGACTATAAGTAATGATTAGCGATTAAGCCAGTTGAGTAAATAACCAAAGCAAGCCATTAATCGCAGCGATGCCGACGATCATGCTCACCAATAATTGACGGCTAAAATGATAGACCAATAATACCAGAAGTAAAGCACCTATTTGAGCCATGAGTAAATGTAACTCTGCGCTTTGCATACTCGTACTTGCTGATAAGTCTTGATAGGAGAGACTGGTTAAAATAAGTAATACCATCACGGATAACGGTAAGCTCTCATTTAAACGGTGTAACCAAGGCGTATCCAGCAGCTTTTTGGGTATCAAGGCGGGAAGGGCGCGCGTAATAAAAGTGACGGCAGCCATAGCAAAGGTGGCAAAAATAAGGTAACTACTGCTCATCGGTGTCTCCTTGTAGGCGGCGCTGCATCCACACACCACGGGCCAAAATCATCAGCATACAAAGGCTAATCGCTACCAATAACAGCCAGTTGCTAGTAAACAAAGAGGCAACGGCTAAAGCAATCACGGCAATAGCAATTGGGAAATAGCGCTTGATACTTTGAAACTGCTCATAGGCCAAAATCGCAAACAGACACACCAAGGCAAAATCTAAATGCGGTACCAAGTCACTGAGCGCGCTGCCAATCATCACGCCAATAGCGCTAGCAAGTACCCACCAGCTTTGGTTAAACAAACTGATCGGTAGGATTAATGCCTGTCGATACTCATTAGGTAAACTGGTCATCACTGAAAACGTCTCATCAGTAAGGGCAAATAAACAATATATTTTAGCGATTTTATTACTAGGCATCGCATGCAGCAGTGGCGCCGCATAAAATACATGGCGCAAATTAATCGCCGCGATATTACTGGCGATGCTGCTAATAGCCTCGCCAGCGCTCAGCATCTTCAAACAAGCATATTGCGCAGCGCCTGCATATAAGACCACACTTAGCATGATAGTAGCCCACACTGGCACACCAGCCACTTGTGCGAGCACACCAAAGGCAATCCCTGCTGGCAGATAACCCATGGCGACTGGCAGGCTCTTTTTGAAGCCTCCTGCCCAATCATAGTGAGCCGCTTGTTGATGATTTAGTTCCTTTGAATGAATGGTCACATGACATCCTAATTTTCTAACAGTATTGTTTTTTGACTAGGGCGTGTTGAACATTCGACCATGGCACTGACAGAGACTATTTTTTAGGCGATTCAACGTTAAAAATCTTAAGTTTAGTCTTTCTAAACGTCTATTTTTAACACAGAAGCGGCAAAAAACAGTCCTGTCCCTATGCTACGGGCTGATGCTAAAATCGCCCCATACTGCGTTGCAAGTCTAGCTAAGGTATTAACATTATCGTCGACTTGCGCCTTGTATGAAACCATTTTAGCAATCAGCAGTGCCTATTTGTGAATGTTCAACACGCCCTATATTTTATAATGAAGGGCTAATTGTTATCCGATAAGGTTAAGAAAGTCCTATTTTTCAGGTAAATAAACCTTTAGGTAATCAATGCTAAACATTGGGCTGTAATTTTTCATAGCTACCAGTTTGATGTGCACGGTATAAAAACCCGCCGAGAATAATCAGCCTTAGCAGCAACAAACACCAAACGCTGAGCCAGATGCCAGTCATGTCCCACTGCTGATAGAGTAGCCAGCTCAGAGGGAAAAAGACCGCCGCCAATATAAGGGCAGCGTTACGAATGACATTACCCGCTGTTAAACCAAAGAATATGCCATCTAACCAATAAGCGCCAACGCCGACCAATGGTAATAGCACCGCATAAAGATGGTAATCATAGGCGAGTGTGAAGACTGGTTCAATATTGGTCATAAACTTCAAATAAGTTGGCATAGCAAGCCACCAAATCGTACTCAACATGATGGCAAGCCCATAGCTGACTACGCCAGTGCGTTTGACGATAATACGAAAACGTGGCCAATCACGTCGTCCTGCTGCTTGACCACTCAAGGTCTCAGCAGATACTGCGACACCATCGAGGGCAAATGCTGAAATACTTAGTACCTGCAATAAAATAGCGTTGGCCGCCAGAATGACATCACCGCTTTGCGCAGATAAGCGGGTAATCCAAGCAAAGCTCAATGTTAAGATCAGCGTACGAATAAAGATATCTTTATTGAGCGAAAATAGCCTAAGCATTTTATCTTTGGTGAAATGTTGCCGATCAGCAGTAAACAGCGCCGTCCAAGATATTTGTAGATGTTGACGACTTAACCATAGTGCTAATAATACCCCAGACCAAAATGCAATAGTCGTACCTAGTGCCACACCGACCAAGCCCATGTGCATGCCATACACAAAAAATAGCGTTAGAATGATATTAAGTAAGGCGATAAAGCCTTGTTGGTAGAGCATGTAGCGAGTCTTGCCCTGACCCGCAAACCAGCCTATAAAGGCAAAGTTCATTAGCTCAGCGATCACACCCCAAAAGCGCACATCCAAATAAGTCTTGGCAGCAAGGCCACTGTTAGGATTGGCAGATAATGCTTGCAGACCAAACTCTATTAACCAAGGTTTTGCCAGCAGTAACAGTGCGCCAATGATGAATGCCAACAATAACGCACGTTGCAAAATAGATAGCAGTGGTGAGGGCGCTAGATTCGGCTGTTTTGTCGTACTGCTGATAGCGTTGTCAACATGACTAGCCAATTGTCCCAATGCTTGTGCCGACAGTCCAGATGAGGCGTACTGTAAAAAATTAAAACTGACGAGCAATAAAGACAATAACTGTATGGCCAACCCCATACCAGCAAGCTTAGCGGTGTCATTCATATTACCGACAATGGCAGTATCAATGACGCTTTGAAGTGGCATTGCCAAATTGGCCAACAATACCGGCAAGGCAATAGCGATAATACGCGCGTAGCGAGTATCAATCGGTGGCATAGAGCGTGGCGGCGTAATAGTTGACATAGATGGCTCATTTTATACTTAACAGACAGAGGGTACAGAAAATCATTTTGCTTTCGGAATAAGCAATACATTTGATCGCTATATCGATAATTTATAGAACCATATAAAGATAAAAGCACCTAACACTCATTGATTATGAGTCAGGTGCTTTTATTGGTAGCTCACTTCCGTATAGTGAAAAACGGATTATAAGCTTGTTTGAATACTCTTCTATTTAAAGATTAACTAAGTTGCTTTAAATATTGTCTTGCTCAAACATTTTTGGATCATTAAAGGTCACAATTTCTTCTTCAAATTCAGGCTTAACCTTCACCACGAAATCATCACGAGATAGCCCCATACGTAGCGGGATAGAACTGGCGATATAGGTTGATGAATAAGTACCAGCCAGCAAACCGATGAACAGTGCAACCGAGAACCAATAGAGACCGTCACCGCCCAAGAACAACATGGCTAAAACAACCAGTAATACGGTTGAGATAGTCATAATGGTACGACGTAACGTCTCTGTTAATGATAAATCAATCGTTTGACGCGGCGTAATACCACGGACACGGCGGAAGTTCTCACGAATACGGTCATAGACAACGATGGTATCGTTCAAGGAATAACCGATCAATGCCAGAATAGCTGCCAAAACGGTCAGGTCAAACGGAAAGCCGAATAAGGCAAAGACACCAATGGTCACGATAGCATCGTGGAACAGTGACAGCACTGCACCTAGAGACAGCTTAAACTGGAAACGTAGCGCAACATAACCAAGCATACAAGCCAAGGCCAAGACCAGCGACATAACAGAGTTTAAGTAGACTTCATTACCTACTTGGCTACCAATGATATTTACATTACTGATTTCAACCGTGTTATTAGGCAATGCTAACGCGGCGCTAAGACTGGCATTGAGTCCGTCAATGTTGTCAGACTGAGGTGGTAAGCGAACTAGTAGCTCTTGACGTGTGCCAAGATACTGTACGACGGCATCATCGAAGCCATTGTCGGCCAAGGCTTTGACCACTTCTACTTGCTCAGCCGGCTGCTCGTAACGTACATCTGCTGATACACCACCAGTAAAATCTAGACCAAAATTTAGACCATTAACAGCAATCGCGATAATACTACCAATCACCATGAGTAACGATAAAATAGCCATTGGCTTTTCTATCTTCATAAAGGGGATAATGCGCTGGTTGCCGACGGCTTTGATACCACCCTCAGCTTGTGCAGCAGCATCCTCAGCGGCATCACTGATCAACTGACTCTGATCAATAGCAGTGCTCGTCTCTGCGGTTTGAGTCGTCAATGCTTGAGAATTTTGACCACCACGACGCGTTTTATTTTTACCCGATGCGGCTGTGGTAGGGTTGTTGGTTTTAGTATTGCTACCTTTACCATCACGACGTGGTTTGTTACGGCGGCGCGTACTGCCACTATTTGAGTCGCCATTTGAGCCATTTCGATCTGGGTTATTCTGTTGTTCTAGGGGATTATTCTTATCGATCGCCATATGTTTCTCCTAACCGATGCTCAAACGTTTGATAGATTTACGTTTACCGTAAGCAATTTGTACCAGAGCACGCGTTACCAAAATCGCGGTAAATAGCGAGCTGACAATACCAATAGCTAAAGTGACCGCAAAGCCTTTAATCGGACCGGTACCAATCGCAAATAAGATAAAGGCGACCAATAAGGTGGTGATGTTGGCATCGAAGATACTACTAAAGGCGCGATCAAAGCCGGCCACAATGGCGGATTTTGGTCGGACGCCATTTGCCAGCTCCTCACGTATTCGCTCAAAAATCAGCACGTTGGCATCGACTGCCATACCGATGGTCAAGACGATACCGGCAATACCGGGTAGGGTCAGTGATGAGCCTAAAATTGACATAATGGCAATGATAATGATGACGTTAATCGCTAGCGCCACGTTGGCAATGACCCCAAACAGACGGTAGAAAATGATCATAAAGGCAAAGACTAATAAGTAACCTACCTGCGTAGAAAACAGGCCTTTGTCAATATTCTCTTGACCCAATGAGGGGCCAATCGTGCGCTCTTCTACAAAATACATCGGTGCGGCTAAGGCGCCTGAACGTAGGAGTAATGCAAGTTCTGCCGCTTCTGCGCTACTATCAAGACCAGTAATACGGAAAGAGGAGCCCAGTACCGCTTGAATATTAGCGCGGTTGATGACTTTGGTTTCAGCATAAGGCGTACGTACTTCGACTGTTTCGCCAGTCGCTGGATCTTCTTCGTAAGTGATACGTTGCTTGTTTTCAATGAATAGCACGGCCATCTGTTTACCAACAGCAGTACGCGTGGCGTTTTGCATCAGCTTGCCACCAGCGCTGTCCAAAGTAATGCTGACTTCAGGTGAGCCGCTCTCATCAATACCCGTCTGCGCGTTAGTGACTTTATCACCGGTGACGATAGATTGGCGCTCTAAAAGTACTGGTGGACCATCAAGCGTCTCAAACGGGAATGCTTCGGTACCAGCAGGAGGAATACCGCCCATATAGTTTTCACTATCTTCAGCGACCATCCGGAACTCAAGGTTCGCTGTGCGACCAAGCACACGTTTGGCTTCTGCAGTATCTTGCACACCTGGCAATTCCACGACGATACGACTCGCGCCTTGTGATTGTACTAAGGCCTCTGTGACGCCAAGCTCAGCAATACGATTGCGTAGGGTCGTCAAGTTTTGATTGACCGCATAGCTATTGATTTCATCTAGCGTGGCATCGTTGTACGCCAAAATCAGGGCAGGGCCTTGGTCATCAATAGAAGACTGTAAACTGAAGGTATTACCCATTGAGCCTTGCAAGACGTTTTGTGCACGGTTACGCGCATCGGTATCAGCGAAATGCAGCATGATGCCTTGGTTTTCAGTTTTGATGCCTTTGATCGCGATACGCTCAGCCCGTAGGTCACGACGTACATCGCGGCTCGCACTAGTCAGGCGTTGATCGAGAGCCTTGTCCATGTCAACTTCTAGTACAAAACGAACACCACCGCGCAAATCGAGACCAAGCTTCATCGGCTTAGCACCGATATCACGCAGCCACTGCGGGGTCGTCTGCGCTAAGTTAAGCGCGACCACATAGTCTTCGCCCAGATTCTGGCGCAGTACTTCCTGAGCTTTGAGCTGCTCGACCGGGTTATCAAGACGTACCAGCGCACTGTTGCCTTCAAAGGTACCATCATGATTATTAATTCCAGCCTCTTCGAGTAAGCTTTGAGACTGGGTTAAGATACCATCAGACAGCTGCGTACCTGCTGCGGCACTTGTAATCTGTACGGCAGGTTCATCAGGATAGAGGTTAGGAGCAGCATACAGACCGGCAACGATTAGCACGACGGCAATCAGTAAGTATTTCCAAGCGGGATATTGCATAATCACTTCTTTAGGTTGATAAACTATTGGCGACGCAGGCCACAAGTTAGCAGATGGGAAGTTAGCGATAGCAATGGTTGAGTGCGGTATTTAGCAGTCGTCATCATGCACCATTGCGATCATCCGCGATGATAGTAAAGCGTAAAAGGTAAAGCGAAAAATGACCGTAAATAATGTACGGTCATTTTAAAGTTATTACAACTATTAATTCATAACTGCCATCAATTAGTAACAACTAATGTTCAATCATTATCAGATTTATTAATAACGATTAAACGCTTTCGATAGTGCCAGCTGGCAATACTGAGATGACAGAAGCACGTTGTACTTTGACATCCGTATTATTATTCAAGCTAACAACCGCGTAATCGCCTTCTATGGCTTTGATACGACCCATCAGTCCACCAGCAAAGATGATTTCGCTACCAACAGTCAACGCACTGACCATGGCGCGGTGCTCTTTGGTACGCTTAGACTGTGGGCGAATAACCAAAAAGTAAAAAATGGCAAAAAAAGCAACAGGTAATAAAATTTGGCCAAATAGTGATGCAGCACCAGCAGTTTCGGCGGCATGAGCAGCTTGGATAAATAAAAACATAATTTCTCTCAGTGAGTCATAGATAATAATAAATTAAACGCATAGTAACAAAAAATCCTAGACTTGGTAACTGTTAATCATAGGCTAGGCGTGTTTTTCTTAACGTACTGGCATACTAGGTCACATCCTCAATTCTAGCGGTAGTCATAATGAAGGTTTAAAAATGGCTATATCTAGGCCAACTCCCATCAAATACGCTTATACTATAGACAGTATTTGGCTTGTTTACTTAGGGTCTGTTGAACATTCAAATGAGGCACTGGCAGTGGCTATTTTTTAGACAATACGCAGTGAAATTTTTGACGTCTAGTCATTCTAGGTTAGATAATTTCGCCATGTATTGGCAAAAAATAGCCCTGCCCTGAAAGGCTGATACTAAAATCACCCCAAACGTTGTTGTAAACCTAGCTAAGGTCTCGACATTATCGTCGGTTTACGCCTGATTTGATAAAAGGTTTGGGGCAACTTTAGCAATCAGCAGTCTTAATATTTGAATGTTCAACAGACACTAACATTTATCTTAATTTTTTAATCATTTTTAAAGAGAGAATGTGCCCTGAGATTTATTTCAGATTTATCGTTATTACAAAAATAGGGGTGCGTCTTATAAGGGTACGTCTTATAAGGTCTAGGAGTTGAATTCGTGCAAACCCTTAGTTATAAACCTCATTAATAAAGTAAGCATTATTAGCGCGCTATCGCTAGCAATATCTGTTTAAAAAATGCTATCAAGTTGAGCAAAGCGCTCAACAAAATGGCTCAAAACAACCTTTTTAATAAATAGTGACTTATTGTGCATTCACATCATCAGTGCTACTATCAAAAGACAATGATTGCCTGTATTTAGTGCACTCTCTATTGAGCCATATTCTGCCCACTATAAAACCGCGACAGCATCAACCTTGTTAACCATACTGGTATAGTGCTTGTACTTGATTTGCTTTTATCAATTAATCGATATTATTGTGGATTGACTAGGGCGTGTTGAACATTCAACCATGGCACTGACAGAGACTATTTTTTAGGCGATTCAACGTTAAAAATCTTAAGTTTAGTCTTTCTAGACGTCTATTTTTAACACAGAAGCGGCAAAAAACAGTCCTGTCCCTACGGGCTGATGCTAAAATCGCCTCATACTGCGTTGCAAGTCTAGCTAAGGTATTAACATTATCGTCGACTTGCGCCTTGTATGAAACCATTTTAGCAATCAGCAGTGCCTATTTGTGAATGTTCAACACGCCCTATATAATAAGTGCTAATAGAGGATAAGAAAGCTGCGTTAATTGACCATTTATAAGTACGGTTTAGATTTATCATAGATGGTTTGTTGTCCGATGTGGTTTGCTTATTCTATCTCCCGATTCCTTTTTCTCTTTTATGTTTAGGTTACCTAACTTGTCCACCACTTCTATGTTTATACCTCGTTTGTGTCGTCCACGCGCTTGTCGTAAAGACGCTTCTGCTGAACCTCCCCCGACGATGGGTCATAACCCTCGCTTAGGCTTGGGCATAAAATCGTTGTCTCTGCTAACTGTATTGACCACTTTTATGTTGCCAAAAGCGGTATGGGCGGCTGAAGGCTTAGCAGAACCGACTGCTGCCAGTGTACTGCTGCTTATCTTGTTTGTGCTGATCGCTATTGGCATCTCGTTTATCTGCTCTCTGGCTGAGTCTGTTTTGCTGAGCATGACGCCTTCATACATTGCAGATATTCAAGAAAACAATCCCAAAAAAGGCCAAATGCTCAAGCAGCTAAAAGTTGACAATATCGATCAGTCGCTGGCTGCTATTTTGACACTAAATACCGCCGCTCATACGCTCGGCTCTATTGGTGCTGGTGCACAGGCCACGATTGTCTTCGGCAGTACGTGGTTTGGTGTCTTTTCGGCTATTATGACTTTGGCTATTTTGATATTTTCTGAAATTATTCCAAAAACGTTAGGCACGATGTATTGGCGCCGTTTAAGTGGCTTAGTTGCTTACTTTGTGCGCACGATAATTGTTGCGCTATACCCAGTCATTTGGTTCTCGGAGCGTCTGACTAAGCTATTGGTACGTGGTAAAGAGACCCATGTGTTTAGCCGTCGTGAGTTTGCCGCGCTTGCTAGTATTGGTGAAGAGTCTGGACAGATCGATCCACTAGAGTCTCGAATTATCCGCAATTTACTCGCATTTGGCGCTATTAAAGTCGAAGATATCATGACGCCGCGCTCGGTGATGCTGGCGTTCGAAGAAAACAAGACCGTGGCTGAATTGTTGGTTGATCGTCCTAAACTAACCTTTTCACGACTACCGATTTATGATGGTGACTTGGACAATATTACTGGTTTTGTCTTAAAAACAGATATGTTGTTGGCGAAAGTCAATCATGCTATGCATAAGCCATTGACTCAATTTAAACGCGATATCACCTTTGTATTTTCAAAAATGAAGTTGTTTGATTTGTTAGAGCTCATGCTAAAAAATCGTATCCATATTGCCATTACCGTGGGTGAATACGGTGAAGTAAAAGGTCTAGTCACCTTAGAAGATGTGTTTGAAACGTTATTGGGTCTAGAAATTGTTGATGAGATAGACCGCGTTGAAGATATGCAGGCGCTCGCACGGCAAATGATGGACAGACGCGTAGAGCGTTTGGGCATGAAGCTGAGCGATGATGAGCAGTATGAAGACAGTAATACATAAGCCATAGCATTACCATTGATGCGCCATACGTTGGGCTTCTGAGTCATGACAGTGCTGTTGACGTATGGTCAGTGCTTTAGAGTAATAAGTGCTGTAGGGTAATAAAGGTGTAAGGCGTTCATAGTAAAATGATATTCGCAATAATTACACAGGGTGTCACATGACTGTGAGAATTGAGTGATAGGCTAAAGCCACTATCCAACTATGCTGTGAACAGTATTAAACAAACAGCAAAATATAATTAAATAGTAAGTAAATGCCAAACGTCAATTAATGACAACAACGAAAAAGTATCGCTAAGGATTATCATGAAACGACTATGGGGAAAAGGGCTATTGGCTCTATTGCTAAAAAGTGCTGGTCTAGCAGCAGTTGTTGCTGTAGCAAGTACGGTCAGCATCACTGCGCAAGCGGCAACCATGACCGAAGATTTGGTGCAAAGCTATGCAGCTGCCATGAAGTCATCAGCGAATAATAAAAGCATCAATCAAGTCGCGCGTCTGGTCTCTGATGATGCGTTGATTTCATTATCAAGAAAAGGCAAATCTACCAGCTTAGACAAAGACGCTTATTTAAAGCTATTACAAAATAGCTGGAATGATACGTCTAATTATCGCTACGATATCTCGGTAGATAATGTTGTTATCACTGGCAATCAAGCTAAGGCAAATGTTACCACCAATGAGAGCTGGGTAAAAGATGGTCGTAATGTGTCATTCGTTACCACCTCGCGCGTCACTCTGACCCTATCTACTGGTAATGCCGTCCTGCTACGTGCTGTATCACAAGTCGCTATTAACTAAGCATTCAGTACTTGTAATCAGTGCTTATAGTCAGTAGTGATGGCTTATCGTTTATATTCAGCGCTGAGCTATAAAAAAGATAATAATCATCCAAAGTTTTAGTAGCTGTACGTCTAAACGTTCGATTTTTACATACGTTTATCATGTCGTCGTGGCTTTTAGAGTAATAGCTGATTATTATCTTTTATATTAGGCTAGTCTTTGTTTAACATTGCATACTATACTAGCCCTCAATATTACCTTATCAATTCTTGTCGTTAGGAAACTTCCAATATCATGTCTACTGTGCTATCAAACTCTCGCTCATTTATTGCCTTACCCTTGACGCTCGCGGTATCGACTTTACTTATCAGTGCTTGTAGTAATACGTCAACGGTAAAAAATAAGGGCATGACCAACAGCTCAGCTGTGGTTACCAAACGTCCTACCACTCAAGCTGCTAAGCCAAGCACGAACGCTGATTATTCAACGGCGTTTTTAGATGCCGAGAGCTTAGACGAGCTGGCCGATTTGTTAGAAGCGACCGACATGACGATGGTTGAAGGTAATAAACTTGCCATTCAACAATACGGGGACTTGTGGAATCGCCTACGTGCAGGCTATCGCATGAACGGTGGACAGCCTGTTTATAACCAACGTATCGAAGGGCAAAAAGGTTGGTTTACTAGCAGACAGGATTATCTAAACCGTTTAACGGCACGTGCCAGTCGCTATCTATACCATACCGTACGAGAAGCTGAGCGTCGTAATATCCCTACTGAGCTTGCATTATTGCCGGTGATTGAGAGCTCCTATGATCCAAGTGGTACCAGTAGTGCCGCGGCCGCTGGCCTATGGCAGTTCATTCCGAGTACGGGCCGTATTTATGGTCTCAATCAAAGCAGTAGTTACGACGGTCGCCGTGATGTCATCGAATCGACCCGCGCTGCATATGACTTTTTGACAGCCCTACATAATCAGTTCGGTAGTTGGGAGCTGGCCTTGGCCGCTTATAACGCGGGTCCTGGTCGCGTGCAAAAAGCAATCGATGCCAATGCGGCTCGCGGTTTACCAACTGATTATTGGTCACTCAGATTACCGACTGAGACCATGAACTATGTACCACGCTTTTTGGCAGTGGCTGAAATTGTGGCAAAACCTGAGCAATATGGTGTCTACTTGCCTGCTATTGCCAACCGTCAGCATTTCCGTAGTGTGCCAGTGAACTATGGCGTTAGCTTAGCTGAAGTATCGCAAGTAACAGGCGTCAGTTACGACGAATTAGAAAGGCTGAATACTGCGCTGACGTCAGCCCGTGTTGATTCCTCAGGCCCGCAGCGTATCATTATTCCGAATGATGTAAGCCTTAATACTGATGCAAAATTAAGCTCATTACGAGGGAACGGTAGTAGTAATGTCATTGCTACGAGTAATACTAACCCGAATGCACCAACGACGCCAAGCTACAATAGCAAGCCGTACACCACCGGCACGTCATTGCCGTCTACAGGTAGTGCACTTGCAGATTATGCAGCGAGCGCCAGTGTGCCTCAGCAAACGACCAGTTATATCTCACCATCAGCCACGCCGACGAGCAGCTCTGTCTATAGTAACAATGCCGCTGTGCGTACTGAGCCACCACTGACCACGGCAGAAACCAACAAAATCAATGCGGAGCTCAAAAGTAGCAACAGTCTACCGACCACCTCTGCGCAGATTACCCAAAATAATACCATTGTCCAAGAGCCACCGCTAAGTAAAGAAGAGCGTGACTTTATTGCCAATCAAATTCGTAACAGTACGGCTGAAACCAACGTCATCAATGCGGATGGTAATATTAATTTATCTGCAGTACAGACGCAGCAGTCTATTCTAGAAGCGCGCGGCGAAGAGAAAAAACTGAGCTTCCCAAAAACCTCAGTCAGTAAGCCCAAGCCACAAGGCGCGCGCACCACTTATACCGTAAAACGCGGCGATACCTTATCAAACATCGCCACTCGTGCTGGTGTAAGCTGGCGTGACATCGCTGAATGGAACCAAATAGATGCTAGCGCTAAGCTACTATCTGGCAGCACATTATATTTATATGATGCCAAAACCATTGAGCCGATAAGTAGCAGTAGCACAAGCGCTGCTAGCCAGCCTGAGAGCTATGTGGTACAAAGCGGCGACACGCTCATTGGTACGGCCAATCGTTTCGGTTTATCAGTGACCCAACTCGCAAGTTATAACAACCTCAGCAGTCGCGCTGACTTGCTGAGAGGCCAAAAGCTGTGGTTGATTCCCGGTAAGGTCACGGCGCCAGCAACGACACCTGCTGCACCATCGACTAAACCAAGCAAGTCGTCGACAGCGACTAAGAACTACAAAGTCAAAGCAGGCGATGGTCTTATTGCCTTAGCACGTCAATTTAATATCTCAACCGAAACCTTAGCCAGTCTTAACAACATCGGTACTACTAACTCTTTATACGTGGGTCAGACGTTAAAAGTACCGGCTAGCGTAGATTTTAATTCTACTAATAGCAGCACTAGTACTAGTAGTTCGACTAGTAGCGCAAGCTCTTCAGTACCAACGACCAACTATAAAGTAAAATCAGGTGATACCTTAATCGGCATTGCCAATAGTGTGGGCGTCAGTGCGGCAGAGTTGGCTGCGGTGAATAGCAACTTCGATGCTAAGGCGCGTCTACAACGCGGCCAAACGATCAAAGTTCCAGCTTCTAAGGAATTGGTTGATCGTCAGTTAAATGACAAGGCGGTCAGTTATAAAGTAAAATCAGGAGATACCTTAACGGGTGTCGCTCAACGTTACAATATTGGTTTGGGCGATTTGGCAGCAGCCAACAACTTAAAAACCAACTCTAACTTGATATTGGGTCGTACGATTACCATTCCTGCTAACGGTAGTGCTCCTGCCAAAGCTACTTCTAGTACTAGTAATCAAAGTACTAGCAACAGCGCTGCTAGTACCACGACCAGTACAGCCAGTAGTGGCAAAAAACTGGGCAATACTGAGAGTTATAAAGTCAAATCAGGCGATGGCTTAATCGCGCTGGCTCGTCAGTTTGGTATTGCAGTCGAAGATTTGGCAGCGACCAATGATCTCGCGACCAATGCTCAGCTACAGCGTGGCCAAACCATCAAAGTCCCTAAAGCAACGGTAAGCTATACGGTTGGTTCAGGGGATAGTTTGATTGGTCTCGCCCGTAAGTATGGGGTGTCGACTCAAGAGCTTGCGGATATGAACAATATAAAAGCTGATACCATGCTACAGCGTGGTCAGCGTCTAACCGTACCAAATCGCTAATATAGTCGCATTTAGTACAGGTTAAAAATCAAAAAAGCTGCTCTTATAAAAGAGCAGCTTTTTTATTGGAAAAGTTTTATACGTATTTTATTCAAAAGCTTTTATTACGAAGCTTTTACTATGAGTCTTCTACTATCAGGCTTTAAAACAGAAGAATCATTAAACCAAAAAGAAGGGTCATTAAACGGTTTGCGTCTTGATAGTTTCAAGATAGCTCCTAATGTTACTGACATAATGCATCGCTTGTCCATAACGGCTATTAGACGCTCTATTTTCAGCAAGGTAGGCATAAACGTTCGCCCAGCTTTTGTCATCGATGCCCTGAGCTCTCAATTTACGCTGAATGCTTTTTACTGCGTTCGGCCCCATATTATAGCCCGCCAGTGCAAACCAAATACGATCGGTTTTGGGTACATCGGCAAAGTCTGATTTCATTTGCTCTAGATAACGCGCACCACCACCGATACTCTCATAAGGGTCGACACGATTAGACACGCCCATCGCCTTTGCGGTGTTATTGGTCAGCATCATAATGCCGCGTACCCCAGTCGGCGATACCGCATTGGCATCAAGATGTGATTCTTGATAGCCCATTGCCACCAGCAATTCCCAATCGTGATTGTAGTTGCGCGCTTGCTCTTCAAAAGACGACTGATAATCAGGCAGCTTTTCTGTCAGCGTTTTTTGGAAATGGTCTTGGCTATACGCATCTTTTAACAAGTTCTGATTATAAAAAGCGGCCAGCTTTTGGGTGTTTTGAAGCTTGATACTGTCGCATAGGAAGTAACTGGCTTTTTGTGATAGCGGATCATTGGCTGAATTAAATGTCCAACTGACTTTTGGATGTAGACCGTTTTTGGTCAAACTGGCATCATAGCCGCAGCTAACATTGACAGAAGACAAATTCAGCTGGCTTTTGAGTTGGGTGCTGGCAGTCGTCAACGCCATATCAGCATTACCTGATTTTACCGCTTTGAGTGCGGCTTCTTCAGTCGCATAGGCTTTTAGATCGACGTCCACACCCAGCTCATCGGCATAGGTACGTACCAAATCATAACCAAAGCCGTGCTGAAAACCGTCCGTCGCAAAATAAGTACTATCTCCAGGGACAGCAGCGATGGTCAAGGTGTTCTCCAACATGACATGGTCATAGGCTGGCACCTGCGCACCCATGGTGGTAAAGCTCTCAGCAGGCAAAGAGAGCAGGGCGATACTAGAGACTTGTGCCAGTTTCTTGGTTCTGGCAAAACGACTTGAGGTAACAGGGTTAACGAATGTAACGAGGTTACTTTTAGTGTTCAGTAGGCGTTTGGACGGACGCAGTAAATATGAGATACGGCGTTTGGCCCCTTGCGCAGATACTTTTACACGATAAGTAATACGCTGCATGGATGTCTCCTAATTTTAGCCATCCTTCTTACCGCAAAAACACATACAAACATATGACCATAATATTGACATATATCGATATTGCCTCTTAAATAAAGTCGCATCTCTTAATGGGACAAATGCCACTCTATTTGTTTGACTATAGCGCCACTAGCGTACTCTCTCTAAGAGTTAGTGGGGTAGTTTGTCGTCAGCCAGCTATCGGTGCGTTATCAAAGCGTTATAAAATACTATTTTTAAATTGATTTTGGAAACTGGACGCACAACGACGCGAAGGATATAAATCAGATGATTCCTTCATCGATAACTAAATATGGCTAGTGGCCAAACAACTATATGTCAAACACAGGTAAGGTCATGATTAAGTCATTGAGACAAAGACATCGCATAAAATCTTGATGTAATAATTTGCTAATTAAGCAAATACATTCATCTGTTTTTACGATGCTAACTTTTATGGCTGGCTATACCTTGAATCATTAGTAATAGGATAGCTGGCTGTTAAAGTTTCTTGTCCAGCAATAAGGGTAAGTAAAATAACCAAGCTTGATAATTCTTATCGCTTTTTATCAAACAGGTGATTTAATACCATCATCGCGACACTAAAAATAAAAAAATACTATGTTGCTAACATATGTAGTGCAAGCATAGTATTTCAATGGATAGCGGTTTAAAGCCTTACCACTTATGTAGCATGATAAAGTCTTAAACAACTACCAGCATTATTTTAGTGCCATAACCGGAAGCTGTAATAAATGGGAAGTTTCATGACAAAACGTTCTTTCTTCAAGTACCAATATGCGGTTATATCGTAGATTATTCAAGTTAAGTTAAGAAAAGAGCGATAAAACTTAACAATTAGGCTATAGACGGTAAGAAATCCACTCGTTATCGCTACATTCGCTAAAGTTTTATTAACATGCGTAACAGACTGAATATCGTTTATTCGAATGAGTGCACTGTTTTGCTCATCTTTATAATGACTAATCGTAATGACTAAGACTAAGACTAAGTGTAATGACTGATTGTAAAAGCTAGGCTGGATTATCAATATCAATAAATGTTACTGGTAGTCCAAATTGCTGAGCAATGATATCGCCTAATGCTTGAATACCACCACGTTCAGTTGCGTGATGACCACAAGCAAAATAATCAATCCCCAGCTCGCGCGCAAGGTGGGTGGTACGCTCGGATATTTCACCAGAAATAAAAGCATCACAACCCATCAAGGCCGCTTGCTCAATCATGTCTTGCGCGCCGCCTGTGCAAATGCCCACACGCTCGATAAGCCTATCGTTCGGTCGCTCATCATCAGTATTGGTAGCGGTTTTATAGTTGGCCGAAATATGTAAGGGTATACGCCCTAATGCCTTGGTAATTTGAGCAATAAGACTTTGAGCATTCTGTGGCTCACAAATCGCAATATTACCAACAGGGTGCGCCTCATGAGGATAAAGGGGCCCAATAATTGTCATATCGAGCAAGTCGGCAAGTTTTGCGTTGTTGCCAATAACTGGATGGGCATCTAGGGGTAAGTGATAGCCAAGCATCGATATGCCGTGCTGCATTAATTTACGGATACGTCGACCTTTCATACCCGTAATGGGCGCGGGTTCCCCTTTCCAAAAATAACCATGATGCACCACAATAGCGCCGGCGTTATCAGCAATAGCGGCATCAATTAAAGCTTCACAGGCGGTCACACCCGTAACGATACGCTGAATCGGACGTCCGCCATCTACTTGTAGACCGTTTGGCGCATAGTCTTGAAAGACGCTAGCAGACAGATACTCGTCGCAAAAAGTGGCTAAGCTTTGCGCGGTAACGATTGTATTGGTTGGGACAGTTAAGCTATCATTGGCTGTCATCGTTTTTCCTTGTCGTGGCGTTGTATTGTTATGGCGTTTCATCTTTATCATGTTTCATTTTATAGCGCCAATTTATCAATTTGATTGATTGATTTCGTTGGTCAATGTGGCGCTTGATTAATCATGACTAAAAGCAGATGCCTTTTTATAGTCATCATTTTAACATGGTGGTGTCAAAGAGTAGACAAGGCTAATAACTCAAATGGTACACGATACGTTACCAATTAAAGGCATGGGCGGGTATAATTTGCATACGTGAGTTTGCCTGATTATTAGGTTTTAATCAGTGCTTGTAATCCATATTTGTAATCCATACTTGTAATCCGTTAAGCACAGCCAGCCACTCAATAGTATCTACTTAGCACAAAGTGTCTCATCTTATTGGTCATTGCCTGTTTGTATCAAATTTATAGAGGTTTTATCTATGTCGCCAGCCCCGAACACCAACAACAAGACGTCTCTATTAAAATGGTTACCGTGGATTTTATTACTGTTAGTGCTTGCAGCGTTTATCTGGTTATTCACCAGTATGAAAACGCCGTCAGAAGCCACTTGGGAGCCACCAAGAACCTCGGCTGCTGAGCAGGCAGCGTCGGAACCTGTAGCCGATACGCCAACGCCTATTTCCTCTTATCATAATGCCGTTAGCCGTGCGTCGCAGTCAGTGGTCAACATCTATACGACACAGACCATGGCGGAGCATCCTTATATGGATGATCCTGTGTTGCGCCGCTTCTTTGAGTTCCATGGTGGACCGCCACAAGATCAAGGCCCAACCAACTTGGGCTCGGGTGTGATTGTGTCAGAAGACGGCTTTATCGTCACCAATGCGCACGTAATCGAAAAGGCAGATGAGATTACCGTTGCCTTTAATGATGGTCGTAAGAGTCGCGCTAAGCTTATCGGTACCGACCCAGACAGTGATTTGGCAGTGATTCGGGTCGACATGACTGGATTGACACCGTTAGGCTTCCGTGAAGAACCTATTAAAGTGGGAGACATTGCATTAGCGATTGGTAATCCGTTCGGTGTCGGTCAAACAGTGACGCAAGGGATTATTTCAGCAACGGGTCGTACTGGACTTGGGGTCAATAAGTTTGAAGACTTTATCCAAACCGATGCCGCTATCAATCCCGGTAACTCGGGCGGCGCACTGGTTGATGCGCGCGGTGAATTGGTTGGTATTAATACGGCTATTTACTCACGCTCTGGTGGCTCGATGGGCATTGGTTTTGCTATCCCGACCGCCCTAGTTGAGCAAGTGATGAATGCTCTGATCAAAGATGGTAAGGTCAGTCGCGGCTGGCTAGGTATTGAGATACAGTCGCAGCTTCGGGATCCGACGCAGCTTGAAACCTCGACGGGTGTAGAAGTGCTAAATGTTATCGATAAAGGTCCAGCTGCCAAGAGTGGTCTGCGCGTTGGCGATATCATCCTGACGATTGATGGCGTTGAGATGACCGATGCCAACACGCTGATTCAGTATGTCGCTCGCAAACCACCCAATACTGAGCTAAACGCCCAGATATTACGCCGTGGTAAAAATGCGCAAGTGAAGATACTGTTAGAGGAGCGTCCTGTGCAAGAGCCAGTCGAGCGCCCTGTTATTATCGAAGATGAGACCATGAATGGTCTTGGTCAACCCAACATGCAAGACGGTGGACAAGAGACGCCCATGATGTCAGAAGCCGAGCGTGACCGTATGCGTGAAGAGCTGCTAAAACTGTTTGACCAAGATGGCGTGGCTCAGTAGTTTCTTGGGTCAGAATAATTGGCGCAAGGGCTCAAAAAGATTATTAGCATAAAAAAAGCGCGTTATCTTATGTAGATAGCGCGCTTTTTATTGATCTTAACGTTTTATAAATGAGAGGTTATTTCTCGATTGGTTCGTGGTTGATATAAATCACCCCTTGCACACGGCAGCAGCAGGGTAGGATCTCATCGTCCTCAATCATCGCAAGCGGAGCAAACGGGTAATCGACCGTATGCGAGCTGGCAATGCGCTTGACTCGGCAGCTACCACAGTAGCCTTCCTTGCACTGATAATTGACCTCATGTCCGGTGCGCAACAGTCCATCGAGTAGACTCTCATTATCATGCAAATAGAATTGTTTTTTACTGGTCATTACCCAAGTCATGATAAATCCTATGTAAAAAGCGTAAAGCTACTAAAGCCTAAAGCTCAAAATCATCAAAGTCACTGTCTGATAAGTCCGAATCAATCTGACCGACCAAGTACGAGCTGATTTCGGTTTCTTGCGGTGCGACCTGTACATTGTCAGACGACAACCACGTATTGATCCAAGGAATCGGATTTGATTTTGATTTCGGGAAAGCTGATGGCAAGCCCACCGCTTCCATACGCAAGTTGGTGATGTATTCGATATATTGGCACAGAATATCTTTATTCAGACCAATCATCGAGCCGTCTTTGAACAGATAACCTGCCCATTCTTTTTCTTGCTCAGCCGCCTTGCGGAATATCTCGATGCTTTCCTCATAGCACTCTGCGGCAATTTCGACCATCTCGGGATCGTCACGACCGTTGCGCATGAGGTTTAGCATATGCTGCGTACCAGTCAAATGCAGCGCTTCATCACGAGCGATGAGTTTAATGATTTTGGCATTACCTTCCATCAGCTTACGCTCAGCAAAGGCAAACGAGCAGGCAAACGACACATAAAAGCGAATGGCTTCTAAGACGTTGACCGCCATAATGCACAGATACATTTGCTTCTTAAGTGACTTTAAGTCGACGGTGATTTCTTTACCGTTGATATTGTGCGTACCAGCACCGTACAGGCTATACAGCTGCGAATTGCGATACAGCTCGTCATAATATTGAGCGATGTCTGAAGCACGCTCTAAAATGTGCTCGTTTTGCATAATATCGTCAAACACAATACCGGGATCGTTGACGATATTACGAATGATATGGGTATAGCTGCGTGAGTGAATGGTCTCAGAGAATGACCACGTCTCAATCCATGTCTCCAGCTCAGGAATCGATACCAGCGGCAGTAGCACGACGTTTGGGCTACGACCTTGGATAGAGTCGAGTAGGGTCTGGTATTTTAGGTTACTGATAAAGATATGCTGCTCATGCGAGGACAGATTGCCGTAGTCCATACGGTCTTTTGACACATCGACTTCTTCTGGACGCCAAAAGAATGACAGCTGCTTTTCAATCAATTGCTCAAAGATGGGGTGCTTTTGTTGGTCGTAGCGGGCAATATTGACTGGCTGACCAAAGAACATCGGCTCTTTCATGGCGTCATTTGGTGTTTGGGAAAAAATCGAATAAGTCATGGGACTGCCTTTATAAGTGATACGGTTATTAATTTATATGGATTTGACTGGGTTTGCTTGGATTGGATTACAAGTTCTCTAACGATATCTGTTCTGACGTCTGTCCATCATTCATATACGCTTTAAATATCTCGCTCAGCTCCACATCATCCAATGCTTCCAATTCATCGATTGCGCTTTTGCGCAGCGCACTCAAGCCTTCATCATCTGACAGTTGCTGTATTTCTTTCTGTGCGTCTTTTTTGGTCGCTCTCTTTACTGGTTTTTTGGGTGCTTTTGCGGTGTCTTTCTTTGGTGTTTCTAGTGTTGATACAGCGCCTTCGCTTAATTGCTGACGAACTTCCTCGATGTCTACTTCTACTTGTACGATATGCGAGCCGCCATCGTTTAGGTCTGAAAATACGTTAGGGATAAACAAACCACCGTCTTTGATGATTGCGGTATATTGCACGTCTATGACCTCCGTCATTTTATTCTGTCTGTGTGTCGATTACGGCTGGCGTGTCGCAAGCGCGTCATATACTTTGTTATTTTCTCTTTTGCCTACTGCTAGCACGTATACAACGACGACATCATCTTTGACGATATATACCAAACGATAGCCGATGGTGCGTAGTTTGATTTTATAGGCGTCCGTATGTCCTGAAAGTTTCGACGCAGGAACACGAGGATTTAATAAGCGCTGCTGTAATTTTTTCTTAAACTGCTGCTGAATACTGGGCGCTAACTTTTTCCATTTTTTTAATGCTAAGGGATGAAACTCAAGACTATAAGTCATCCAACGTTACCTTTATCGGTATCTGCCCATCATTTAATCGTGCGCTAACGGTTTGGCTTAATGCCATATCGTCCATCGCTTCCATCATGCGCTCATACATGTCTGTGGAAACCAAGTAAGCCACAGGTTTATTGTGGTTTAAAATAGCAATAGACTCACCGTCTGATTGTTTAATCAGTGCCGAAGGGTTGGTCTTTAACTCTGAGATACTGGCTGTCTGTGTCGCAAATATTGGTTGCATATTCATTCTCCATTAAAATTACGCTCTAAATATAGGGCTAATTTTAGCATGAAAATTCGGTCTTATTTGTCACTGTGTTAAATTAAATATTTTAGTAGCCAATCCCGCCTACCGCTTGTATCTGCCTTGCCGCTGGCGTGCAGTCTATTGTGTCTGACCGCATTCCTGTTGTCTCGATACTGCTCTCAGCCACAGTCTGCATCGCCATCGTCGTCAGCAGGATACCGCTATAGTCGCGGCTAAACGACCGTGTTAGGGCGTCTTTCTCTTTTATTAACGACTATTCTGATTGGGCGCACCATACAATCTATTTATCTTCAAGCCTACGCTTTCTAAAAAATCTATAGATATTTGGAATCGATATAATTGATATAAATAAAATTCCTGTAGGAAATGCATACATCGGTACGTTTGCAAGTTTCAATAGAGTATCTTCAGCAGTATAACTGCGCTGAAACATCGGTGTGAAATAATACATCCAAACGAAGCTTGCAAATAAAGCAATTGGTAAATATATCCAGTCATTGACAATAAAGAATGGCTCTTTATACTTTTTGACATTGACACCTTGGATTCTATCGATAATAGTAAAACTACTATCTTCACCTTCAATAATTAAGTTCAAAGTGAACCCTTCATTGGAGTTTAGAAGTAATGGATCAATAGTTATTGTGTTTTTTGCATGGTTAAAATTTAATGATAAGCTGTCAGGATTTAAATTTGTACTTTCACATTGAATAATTTTTGCATCACTATGAAATACCAGTTTAATACTTTCTTCAAAATCAGAAGTACTAATGGGTTGGTTTCCATTATTTAGAAATCTAATTATTAATATTTGAGGGTTTTCTACTTTATTTTTTTCATAATATACTTCAATTTTATCTTTTACCTTAGAGCTCACCTTAACTAAAGGAGTGTTTAGCACTATTTCATAAGACAATTTCTTTATTTTATTTTGATAAATAGCAACTCCTATTACTACAATAGTAGGAATAGCTATACTTAATATAGGTAATAAATATTGATTCATATTTTATTTTTCTCTAATCAATTTTTATGCTCTAAATTATAAATATTTGATAACCTCTTACTAAATTTATAATCTTCAAGGTTTAGTGAAGTGCATTTTTATTAAATTCTATTTATAAAATCATTAACACTTGCCATTCGTAAATATATATTCACAAATGGCTTGAAAAATAAAGAATGAAACCGTGGTAATATAATTAGACCTAGATCTTACAAGCCCCGCCAGCACAATCATCTTCCATATCCGCTTGGGCATCGTTCGCACCATCACGAGTGTTATGGTAGTACAACGTTTTTACACCCATCTTATAAGCGTTTAGCAAGTCTTTTAGCAATATCTTCATCGGTACACGGCCACCTTCATAACGAACCGGATCGTAGTTAGTATTGGCAGAGATACTTTGATCGACGAACTTTTGCATGATAGCGACGAGCTTTAAATAACCGTCATTGTTCGGCATTTGCCATAGTAGCTCGTACTGATCTTTTAGCTTGTCAATCTCAGGCACGACTTGCTTGAGGATACCGTCCTTTGACGCTTTGATAGAGACCAGACCGCGTGGTGGCTCGATACCATTGGTGGCGTTGGCAATCTGACTAGAAGTCTCAGATGGCATCAAGGCAGTTAGGGTAGAGTTGCGCAGACCGTGAGTGGTGATTTCAGTGCGTAGCGTTTCCCAATCGAGATGTAGCGGCTCTTGGCAGATTTTATCCAAGTCGGCTTTGTACGTATCAATCGGCAAGATACCTTGCGAGTAAGTTGTCTCATTGAACGCAGGGCACGCGCCTTGCTCTTTTGCCAATTTGTTTGACGCTTTCAAGAGATAGAACTGCAACGCTTCAAACGTTTGATGGGTCAGACCAAGCGCGCTATCGTCTGAATAGCGTACGCCATTTTTAGCAAGGTAGTACGCGTAGTTAATCACACCCACACCTAGTGTACGACGACGCATGCTGCCGTTTTGAGCAGCTTTGACTGGATAGTCTTGATAGTCGAGCAGGGCATCAAGCGCACGCACGATTAGCTCAGCTGGCTCTTCGATGTCGCTGACGTTTTCAACTTTACCTAAGTTAACTGCTGATAGCGTACAAAGCGCGATTTCGCCTTCTTCGTCATTAATGTTATCAAGTGGCTTAGTCGGTAGCGCGATTTCCATGCATAGGTTTGACTGACGAATCGGAGCGACCGTCGGATCAAACGGGCTATGAGTGTTGCAATGGTCGACGTTTTGGATATAGATACGACCCGTGCTGGCGCGCTCTTGCATCATTAGGCTAAACAAATCTGCCGCTGGGATTTGACGGCTACGAATGCTTGGGTCATTCTCGTACTTGGTGTATAACTCTTCGAATTTGTCTTGATCTTCAAAGAACGCATCGTACAAGCCCGGGGTATCACCCGGTGAGAATAGCGAGATATCTTGACCTTTGATGAGGCGCGTGTACATTGTCTTGTTTAACTGGACGCCATAATCCATATGACGGACACGGTTGTCTTCGACGCCGCGGTTGTTTTTGAGTACCAATAACGACTCAACTTCTAAATGCCATAATGGATAGAACAACGTCGCTGCACCGCCACGGACGCCGCCTTGTGAGCAGCATTTAACAGCTGTCTGAAACAGTTTATAGAATGGGATACAGCCAGTATGCTGGGCTTCACCGCCACGGATAGGGCTACCAAGGGCGCGAATACGACCAGCGTTGATGCCGATACCAGCGCGCTGCGATACATAGCGTACGATGGCGCTAGTGGTCGCGTTGATTGAATCTAGGCTATCACCACATTCGATCAGTACACATGAGCTAAACTGGCGTGATGGCGTACGCACACCTGACATGATTGGCGTCGGTAGCGAAATTTTGAACTCTGAAGTCGCATCATAGAAGCGCTTCACATAGCTCATGCGCTCAGCTCTGTCGTAATTGGCGAACAGACACATACCGACCAGCATATATAAGAACTGCGGGCTCTCATAAACGGTTTTGCTGACGCGATCTTGCACGAGGTATTTACCCGCCATTTGCTCAACAGCAGCATAAGCCAAATTCATATCGCGCCAGTGGTCGAGGTATTCTTCTAATTCATCAAATTCAGCACGGCTATAGTCGGCTAGGATATGTTGATCATATTTGCCAGCGTCAGTCAGTTTTTTGACATGGTCATATAGGTGCGGCGGAGTGAATTTATTATAAGCAATCTTACGCAGATGAAAGATGGCCAAGCGCGCGGCTAAATACTGATAGTCAGGCGTGGTTTCAGAGATAAGGTCAGCGGCAGACTTGATGATGGTCTCGTGAATATCACGAGTTTTGATACCTTCATAAAACTGAATGTGCGACTTTAGCTCAACTTGTGACACAGACACGTTATCCAAATCGTCCGCTGCCCAGGCAATAACCTTGTGAATTTTATCTAAATCAATAGGCTCTAAACGTCCGTCACGTTTGGTCACTTGGATTTTGTCGATATGTGTCATGCTAGCCTCTTAGATGATTGCTTATATTATTCGCTAAGCGGTTAAGTCCGCGAAACGTTTATTATTAAATTAATAATCAAACTACTAATAATCAATAGCTTAGCGGTGCTTTTTTATGGCAAAAGCATCCAGCTGCTCGAAATAATGATAAAAATCATTGAGCACTACATGTAGCGTATTTATTAGTAGGTAGGCACAATATAGCGGGAAAATTTTGAAAA
Source organism: Psychrobacter sp. Sarcosine-3u-12 (assembly GCF_002836005.1). Taxonomy (NCBI): domain Bacteria; kingdom Pseudomonadati; phylum Pseudomonadota; class Gammaproteobacteria; order Moraxellales; family Moraxellaceae; genus Psychrobacter; species Psychrobacter sp. Sarcosine-3u-12. The sequence continues at coordinate 40,857 of NZ_PJBY01000076.1, read as the reverse complement.
TACTATATTGATTTTAGTAGCAAACTATGTTGCTAAGGGGTGAAAGCGCGTCCAAATTTTGGCAAAGGACGACGGGGCAAGGGTTAGGTGCGAATGACACAAATAATAAATTTTTTGTAAAAATGGATGGTCGTTTGCTTTTTATTATTTGCTAAAGGGTCGAGTGATAGTTATGGTCATCACCGTAATAATTCGGATGCAGATTGTACCGCAGACAACAAAAAATCGCCACCCATATGAGTGACGATTTAGACCTAAAAAGGGTTGTTTTTTTCTAAACACCCATTCCCTGTTTATACAACCAAGCGTACCGTTTTGGCATCGTCTAGTGAGGCATAAAGCGTATTTACTTGTTCAACAGTGGTTAAGTACAGATTGGCACGTACCGAATGAAAACGTCCTGTTTTTGACGGTTTGACTTCCATAGACGCCAAATCAAACTCTGGGAACTGGCTACCGAGGATGAGCTTCACTTCATTCAGCAAATTCTCATGCTCGCCTTCATGACCGATGATGCTCAGTGGGTAGTTCATTGGGAACTCCCAAAGCTCAGGATTTTGCACGTCGGTTTTTTTGCCTTTCAAAATACCGTCATTGGCGACTAACTCGGTCACTTTGACGTCTCTTTTTGGGTTGTTGTTATCGCTCATCATCGTATCCTTATCGTTATTTGAGAATGTCGCTTACATACTGGCTATTTATAATGGCACTTGACCCATTATTCAAGGGCACTGATACGTATTGAAGCAAATTAGTAGCGCTGAAAAAGAGCACTGCTATTGTTAAAATAAGCTAGCAATACCATAAATGACTATCTTGTAGACACAAAAAAGCTGAGTCATGCTCAGCTTTTTTGATTTGATTTTAAGAATGCTTATATCGTGTTCAGCATTTTGTACCTAGATAAATTAGTCATTTTCAAGGAAAGAGCGTAGGTGCTCAGAGCGTGATGGATGACGCAATTTACGTAGGGCTTTTGCTTCAATCTGACGAATACGCTCACGCGTCACATCGAACTGCTTACCAACTTCTTCTAACGTATGATCCGTTGGCATATCGATACCGAAACGCATTTTTAGGACACGTGCTTCACGCTCAGTCAGATTACCCAATACGTCACGAGTGGCTTCACGCAGACCAGCCGCGGTTGCATCATCAACAGGACTTGAAATCGTACCATCTTCGATGAAATCGCCTAGATGTGAGTCTTCGTCATCACCGATAGGCGTCTCCATAGAGATAGGCTCTTTGGCGATTTTTAGCACTTTACGGACTTTGACTTCGTCCATCTCTAAGCGTTCGCCTAATTCCTCAGGTGTCGGCTCGCGTCCCATCTCTTGTAATAGCTGACGTGAAACACGGTTAATTTTATTAATCGTCTCAATCATATGCACAGGGATACGAATGGTACGCGCCTGATCCGCGATAGAGCGGGTAATCGCCTGACGAATCCACCAAGTGGCATAGGTCGAGAACTTATAACCACGGCGGTATTCAAACTTATCGACCGCTTTCATCAGACCGATATTACCTTCTTGGATTAAATCCAAGAACTGTAGACCACGGTTGGTATATTTCTTAGCGATAGAGATAACCAGACGCAAGTTAGCTTCGACCATCTCTTTTTTGGCGCGGCGAGCTTTGGCTTCACCGACTGCCATACGACGGGCGACGTCTTTCATATCGTGGATTTTCATGTCGAGCTGCTGCTCGTAATCACGAATTTTACGCTGTAGCAAAATCACGTCATCGGTGACTTTTTCTAGCGTACCAGCAAAAGCGGGCTTGCCTTTTAGGCGCTCAATGAGCCAATCAACGTTGGTTTCGTTACTAGGGAAGGTCTTGCGGAACTCATCACGCGGCATACGACCACGGCGAATCACCAAACGCATGATTTGACGTTCTTGCTTACGCACATCATCATACACATCATGCATGATAGCCATGACTTGGTCTGACAAGCGATTGTTCAGCTTGAGCATCATAAAGCGTTCTGCCAATTGTGCATAGGCTTCGTCGGCTTGTGCGCTACCACGACCATAGTCGAGCAAGGCCTGTTTTGCTTTAATAAATAGGTTTTCGATCTCTTCTAGACGCAAGCGTACTTCTTCTGGATCGATGCCGCCCGTTTCTTCTTCCTCTTCCTCAGCGTCATCAATATCATCAGCGTCGTCATCATCGAGATCGTCTTTCGCATTGGCTTTTGGCTTGATAACAGGCGGATTTTCTTTTTCTTCTTTGATGCGCTCGCGCTCTTCTTTCGCCGCTTCTTTGGCTTCTTGAGCCGCTATTTTGTCTTCTTCGGTCTCAGGATCCAAAAAGCCGGTGATGACATCAGAGAGTTTTTTGTCGCCATCTTGCACTTTTTGATATTCATCAAGGACGAATTGTACCGTGCCCGGCCAGTATGACATCGCATGCTGGACGTCACGAATACCTTCTTCGATACGCTTGGCAATAGCAATCTCGCCTTCACGGGTTAAGAGGTCAACCGTACCCATCTCACGCATATACATACGCACAGGGTCAGTGGTGCGACCAGGCTCTGTCTCAACAGAGGCAAGCACTGCCGCTGCCTCATCCGCTGCCATGTCATCATCACTTGAATCATCGTTCATCAAGATGTCATCGGCATCTGGGGCAGACTCAAAGATTTTAATGCCAACGTCGGTCAGCATTTGCACGATGTCTTCGATCTGGTCACTTTCGGTAATAGAGTCGGGTAGTTGGTCATTCACCTCGGCATAGGTAAGATACCCTTGCTCTTTACCCATTTGGATTAAGGTGGCCAGTTGAGAGGTGGACTTAGAAACTGACTTATCGTTCATAAATACTCGCTTACTTGCATCGGACATTTTTATAGGGTGACTCGCTAGCGCTCGCTCGGTGCGTTGATCTAATCAATCGATTAATCAAAATAAGGCGTAGGGACAGTCAACAATATCAAAAATGAGTGGATATGAATAAAGGCTCAAAACACTACAATAACGGAGCTAAAAAACTGTTAAAAATATATCAAAAATAATAATTGTTAAAAGTAATACTAAAAATTTGTGCTTAACGATGCACGCTTATAGTCATTTCGTAAGCCATGCTATAAATAGTTAGCGACACAGTTTAACACAGACCAGTGTAGTCAAGCACGAGGTAGTGCATGCTCTCTATCATATTTACTCATTATTTTCGATTCGTATAATGGTTTATTGTTCGTATAATGAATGATAAAGATGGCTTGAGCGATTGGCCATAATCACTAGTAGTGGGGGCAACCACCATAATTTTAAAGGGCTGCCAATTTATAAACCAAAAATAACATCAGATATTAAGACTGCACGGTGACCATCTGCGCCGATTGTTCGGCTTGCTGAGCACGTAGCCAATCGTTCAATAGCTGTGTCTGCTTACGGACAATCGCCAGCTTGATATGATCGGGGTTTTTTATCAGCTCTTGTATCTTTTTCTTCATATTGCGTTCGAGAAGCTGACTGACCAAGTTTTCAATCAGCTCATCAAGGCTCAAAATATTTCTTGTCGTTAGGGTTTTATAAAAGCCGCCCCAGTTACGACTCAGCATCTCTTGGGTAATCGGTTTGACGTTCGACAGGATAAAGTGCGCAGCGGCGTTGGCGTCCTGCGGTAAATAATTGAGGCAGCGCTTGATAGTGCTGACGATATCGAGCAGGGCATCATCTTGCAAGTCTTCCCAAGCAAGTGCACGCAAGATATCAGGCGAGGCTTTTTCCTTGATATGAGCTGGCAGGTTGATGCGGTTGATACCGGCCTGTTGCCAGATCGACTCAATAGGATCTTCAAGCAGTGCACGCGGCTGGAATAAAAAACAAAGCTGCAATTGCTGGCTGATGGTCATATCACCATCGAAATCTAGCAGCGCGTCCCTTGCTTCTTTGTTTTGGCTACGCTTACCACCTAGCTTTTGATAGATATCATTATTTAGTAGGTAACGAAAGCTACTGCCTTTGGGAAGCGCCATGGTTAGTGAACGAACCTGTGACATCAGTTTGGCTTTGCCTTCTACCAAGGTCAAATCATAGCGCTCGCTTAAGTAGGCAAAAATATACTGTGACAGCGGCATGGCATTTTTGATTTGCTCTCGCATAGCGTCACCGCCTTGACTCTTGATAAAGGTGTCAGGGTCATGATTGTTGGGCAGTGTCAAAAACCGTAGCTCTTTATCATCAGCCAGTACAGGCAGAGCAACTTCTAGCGTTCGCCAAGCCGCTTTTTGTCCTGCACTATCACCATCGAAGCTTAATGTCAGGGTAGGATTTAGCGTTAATAATCGCGAGATTTGACTCTCATTAATCGCCGTACCCATAGAGGCAATCGCGCCATAGATACCGGATTGGTAAAGGGCAATTACATCCATATAACCTTCGACCACCAGCCAACTATCCGCACGTTGCTGGCGTGATTCATAATAGCCGTACAGCACATGCTGCTTATGAAAAACGGGCGAGTCAGAGGAGTTGATATATTTTGGCTTCACGTCATCATCGAGCGCGCGACCACCAAAGCCAATGGTGCGACCTTGATTGTCACGAATCGGAAAAATCACCCGATCGCGAAGCAAGTCGTAATCGCGCCCAGATTCTGATTGGCGCACTAAACCAAGCGCTTTTAGACCTTCAATATCTTGCGGGAATTGATGCTCAAGATGCTGCCAACCGAAGGGTGCATAACCGAGACCAAAAGTCTCAAAGATATCTTCAGTAATGCCACGCGATAAGAAATAATGCTTGGCATGCGGATGGATAGTGAGGTTGTGTTGATAGAATTGCTGAATTTGTTCCAGTAAATCGTATAGATTGCCGTCTTTATCTGAGACACTATTGTCACTATGTGAGCCTGCGCCAGCATTGGTATCGGTCAACCATGCAGGTGGAGCGCCATTGTTAGTTGCATCTTGATAGTCGGCAGGATAAGAATCCATTGGATAAGGCGCTGAATCGTAAGCGTCTAGCGGTGGATAGCTGTCGTAGCTGTTTTCATAGTTATGATCGTAGCTACTATCATGATTATTATGGTCATTATAAGTGGGCTGATCTGTATAGTTTTTCTGCTGAGAATCGGTTGCTATGCTTGCTGGTAATTGGTTATCCACTGCTGGCTGAAATTTTGCAGTTTCAGCAGCGGGTGCACGCGAGGCGGGTTTTATAGCAGCTTGTTTTTTAGTACGCTGATAACTAACGTTTTGCTGTTCTTCTTTTGGGACTTCGATGCCCGTTTGTTTTGACAGCTCATTGACCGCTTCGATGAACGTTAGGTTTTCATAATCACGTAAAAAACTGATGGCATTGCCACCGACACTACAACCAAAGCAGTGATAGATATTTTTTTGTGGATTGACATAAAAAGACGGTGATTTTTCACCATGAAACGGGCAACAGCCTTTAAACTCACTACCAGCACGTTTGAGCGTCGTGTGACGCCCAATAATACTGATTAAGTCAGCTTGGCTATTTAATTGTTCGAGAATATGGTTTGGGATACTCATAAGGACAAATATTTTACCACAAGGTCTACATACAATTCATAAATAGGGCTACCAATACCTAAAATAGTTTCAAATAGATGAGAAACCGTTAGTATAATTCGTTTGATTTCTCAATAAAATATCACTGTAGTCTGTTATGACTTTTAAGCCCTTTGTAAATGTATACTGGCATTTCGATTAAGCCAAGTTACTGATAATTTGTCATTAAACTCGGTGAAATATTGTTACGGAATTGTGTTAGTGTATTCGTTTGAATGCTTCCTCACTGCAATGAAGATTCATTTTAATAGGGAAGTTATTAAGAAAACGGTATGAGTTCAATGAGCCATGGAGTGCGCGTACTTCACGAAGGTTTGCGTAAAAAAGCCATGTCTATTAATTCTGCTGGAGGTAGAGAGCAGTCAAATAATCGGCTTCGCTGACGAACGAGAGCTACACCATATCACTCTAGGCAAACATCTGGACGACAGCTGAGGTGGCGATAGTCGCACCCAAATAGCCATGAAAACACCAACCGTAATAGGATTTTATTATGAACGTCCGTAAAGCCACAGTAGCAGCAGGAATGGTCACAACCTACCTGATGCTGACAGCGTGTACAACAATGCAATCTGCGCCGCAAGCAGTACAATCCACGCCGGAAAAAGCCAAAAACGTCATTATGATCATTGGCGACGGTATGGGGCCACAACAAGTTGGTCTACTATTGGCGTACGCCAAGCAAGCGCCAAACTCGGTAATCACCGACGGCACAACAGCCTTTGACCGGATCGCTGCTAACGGCCGTATGGGTATTTCCATGACCCACGCCAACAACAACCTAGTGGTCGATTCTGCCGCTTCCGCTACACAACTGGCAACCGGTAAGCTAGCTGGTGCTGAGATGGTTGGCACGGATAAAGACGGTAACAGCGCAGAAAGTATACTGGAAAAGGCCAAAAAACTAGGCAAATCCACCGGGCTGGTGTCCGATACCCGCATTACCCATGCAACCCCAGCTGGCTTTGCCGCGCACCAGAGCCATCGCAGCTTAGAAAATGAAATTGCTGAAGACCTGCTGAACAATAACGTAGATGTCATGTTGTCCGGTGGTCTGCGTTACTGGATTCCTGAGTCCGTCAATGATGAGCAATCAGCTGTCCGCCAAGAATTGGAAGTGCTGTCCGAAGGTAGCGTCGTTATTAAATCCAAGCGTAAAGACAACCGAAACTTGATCGCTGAAGCACAGCAGAAGAACTATGATTTAGCGTTCAACCGCTCACAGATGGAAAAGGCCGACGGTAAAATACTTGGCTTATTTGCTTATTCATCGTTGCCAAACGGTATTACCGAGCACCAAACTAAGAATGACCCCGCCCGCACCATACCAACGCTAAAAGAAATGTCAGAAAAAGCGATTAATTCGTTGTCCAAAAACGACGAAGGATTTTTCCTGATGATTGAAGCTGGGCAAATAGATTGGGCAGGGCACTACAACGACACTGGCACTATGCTGCACGAAATGCTGCGGTTGAACGAAACACTTAATTATGTATTGGATTGGGCAGAAGGCCGTGACGATACCCTGATTGTGGTAACCGCCGATCACGAAACAGGTGGCTTTGGCTTCAGCTATTCTGCTAATGATCTACCCCACGGACGTGACCTACCAGGCAACGTTTTCAAAGAGCAACAGTTCCAACCGCTCTTCAACTTCGGCGACGTAGCGACCCTCGATACACTCTACGAGCAAAAATCCTCCTACGGCGACATATTTTACAGCCAGTTCGATGCACTAGAAGCAGACCAGCAAACACCTGCCAGCTTAGCTCGCATTGTAAATTCTGAAACTGGCTTTGACATTACAGAAGCTCAAGCTGCGCGTGTACTCGCAACCGAGGACAATCCTCTTTACACCGAAGGCCATCCTTATTTAAGCACCAAAACCGTTCCAAAAATGGACGTTAACGGTGCCTTTTTCGCTTACCAAACTGACGACAATCGTCAAAACCTGCTGGCTCGCGAAGTGGCTGAACAGCAAAACGTAGTCTGGGCCACCGGCACCCATACCAATACACCGGTACTGGTATTTACCCAAGGCCCGGGAGATACTACCGTACCCTTTGGCAAAGTACTGCATCACACAGAAGTAGGTCAACACGCTATGGAAGCACTAGAAGACTAATACATTAATACCTGCCTAAATATTTGACTGGCCCTCGATAATTATCGGGGGCCGGTCTACTTTTAAAAGGCAATGGCGTTAAATAATGAGGGGCTTAATTCTGCTACGTTTATGGTGAGTTGTTAGAGAAGGGTGGTTTGCGAAGGCATAAGCAGTTTTCCCGTAACTGCAAACTCGGGTGTGTTACAGTAGCATTGATACTAATGATGAACAATTATCGATATTAAAAACATAAAATCTATAAAGATATTGTTCAGTATCAGTATGAACAAAAAAAGGCCAACTATCAGTTGGCCTTTTTAAATAACTACAGATTAGCTATATCACTTCAGTGTAAGGCTATGAACGCTAACTATTCAGCTTCTTCTATGACTATATCATTGTCCATTGGTGTTAGACGAATACTATCGCTATTATTCTCATCGGATAGCGTGGTACGGCGCGTTGGGTTGATGTTCTGCGGATCAACATTCGCTTCTCTAGCGGTAGAGCCAGTGCTGGCTTGGTTGGTAACGCGTTCAGAGGACGCCTCAGGCAGACCTAAGCCGACATTGATACCACCAATACGGTTCGTTGGAGAGGTATTTAGTGGTGCATTAGCGTTAGCAGCATTGGCGTTAGTTGCATTGTCATTTGGCAATCGCAACTGATTGGCGTTACGAACGACTTGGGTTTTGGTTGCGCCAGTGTAGTTACCTTGAGAGACTGAGCTGTCTTTGATACCCGAACGGCCAAGCTTACCAAAGGTCAGCTTGTTAAACCAAGTGCGGTCACGCTTGGTATTGAGCTTGACGCGTCCATCACTGGTTAGCCAATTTGGATAGTTGATTTGTAATAGGGTTTTGTACTCTTTGGCCAAGTCGGCTAGCCCTAGCTTTTCATGGCTGTAGGCGAGAATGGCGATGGCTTCGGGTACAGACTCGCTCAGTGGATAGTATTGAAAGACCCATTTGGCACGGTTGATAGCCGCGACATAAGCTTCACGCTCAATATACCAACTGGCCGCACTCAGCTCACTTTCAGCAAACTGATTGTAAATAAAGGTCATACGCTGTGCAGCATCTGGCGTATAAGGGCTATTGGGGTACTTATTAATAAGCTCTTGAAAGTTGGCAAAGGCGATACGCAGATAGGCAGTATCACGCTCAGCTTGATTCAGCTTAAACAATTTAAGGCCTTCAGATGAGCCCTGCATATTGGCCACACCGCGCACGTAATAGGCGTAGCTGACTTGCGGATTAGAAGGGTAGAGACCAATAAACTGATCAGCGCTGGCTGCTGCCAACTCAAACTTACCGCTTTCATATTGGGCATACATCATATCGAGCAGCGCTTGTTCAGCATACTGTCCGGTAGGATAAAAAGTACGCAGATTGGTCAAGTCTTCAATCGCTTGGGTATAACGAGCTTTGTCAATCTGAGCGATGGCATCGTTATAGTAGCCTTGCTCTGACTTCTCGGCGGTTTCGACTGCATCGACGTTTTTATTGGTCAGGTTCTTAAAAGTCTGACAGCCCACCAAGTTGACACTTAGCGCAAGCAGGGTGATTGAGGACAGTTTGATAAACGTATTGCCAACAGCGTGCATACTTCTTCTCCGACACAAGACGCATAATAGCAGCGGCGCTATCATGCTATATATAAGGTTAATAATAAAAACGATGCGTAACGCACCAGTTAACGGTTTATTATTGAGTATGCTAATAGGTAAGCCGACTCGTAATCAACATAATTTTTATCAAATACAGTTTTTGCAATGGCTTATTTAATAGTACCAGTTTAAAAGTACATTTTTAAAAATACCGTGCCATAGCATACAGCAAAATAGAGCTTACTTTATAGAATAACCGCGGCTTCGTCTATTTTTTCGTTATCTATTTTGCCGTTCATCTATCTAGAGCGCTTTGAATGGCAGAAGGTCTTCCGTATTTATCTTAGTGTATTCAAGGCCCTACCAGCGGATATATCCTGAACATCTCTGTCTATTACGTTTCAGCTTTGCAGTTTAGCATGAGCCGTCGCAACGAGCGATATCGAATGGCGCTGACATCGACAAATATACAGTAAATTACAGCAACGTCATATTTTAGAGAGTTAATTGTCGATGATTTAGCGATCAAATGATAGGGATAAAATGACAGATAACGCGCAGCTTCTATAGGGCTTGAGCACTTGGCATGCTACACTATGGCACTACTGTCGCTGATTTCTTGACCAAGATAGGTTTTGATGGTCAATGCGAGGCGTTGTTTTTGTTATAGCGCACTATATTTGCCTATAAATTTTTCTTATAAAGTGGTTTATTATAAGTGCTTTATTACTATAAGAAGTGCATTGCTATAAGTACTTTATAAAATTATGTCAGGCATTTTTATGTCTAAATTTGTTATGAATAATAATACTATGACCACCCATTTACCACCGAATCAATCGCTAGATACTGATTTATCAGCGCAAGAGCCTTCCATGTCAAATAAAGTTTTAAAAAATAACGAATCATCAGATGCTAAGCCGCTAGAAACTGATGACCGCATAAACGCAGAGACGGTATCCGATGGTTTCATCGCAGACGATACCCTGTCACAAGCGTCAGAAGGTACTGTTTCAGAAGGCAGTGTCTCAAAAGATAGTGATAGACTCGATGACGAGATGATTGAGGACTATGAAACGGATGAGGCTGACGAAGGTATTGATGACAGTGACGACGATGATGATGCTGATTATGAAGCGTCGACTGCAGGGCAAGCGGTACCCGTCGTTATCGATGTAACCTATGCCGTCACCGAAGAACAAGCAGGTCTCCGTATCGATAAATTGGCATCACTGGTGTTTACCGACTTTTCGCGTGCGCAGTTGCAAGGCTGGATCAGCGACGGCAGCTTACTCTATAACGATAGCGTGCAAAAGCCCAAGATTCGGGTCAAAGCGGGCGATGTGATACATCTGTCAACGACGCTGCAGCCGCATGGGGAAGATCAACCAGAAGATATCGATATCGATGTGGTCTATGAAGACGATGATGTCTTGGTGATTAATAAGCCCGTCGGTATGGTGGTTCATCCTGGTGCTGGCAATCAGACAGGTACTTTGGTCAATGCGTTGCTGTATCACTATCCGCAGCAGCACCATCTTCCGCGTGCCGGTCTGGTGCATCGTATTGACAAAGACACTTCTGGATTGTTGCTTATTGGCAAGACCAAACCTGCGCAATTGGCATTGATGGAGCAACTGAAAGACAAGTCTGTCTATCGTCATTACCAGTGTGTCGTCGCTGGCGATGCGGCAAGTCTGCTGCGTCATCGTCGTATTGATGCGCCCATTGGTCGCCATCGCAATCAGCGTACCAAAATGACGGTCATGACTGCTGGTCGCGAAGCGGTCACGCATTTGTTAAATGTGACGGCTCTTAATGACAATTACTGTCTGCTAGATGTGGGTCTTGAGACGGGTCGCACCCACCAGATTCGCGTGCATTTGAGTCATATTACCTATCCGATCGTCGGCGATCGCGTCTATGGTGGTCGTCGTCAACTGCGGGCAGGTCTCACAGAGGCGCAGCGTCAAGCGATTACTAACTTCCCAAGACAGGCATTGCATGCTTATACTTTGGGTTTTGTTCATCCAACGACGGGCGAAGATATCGAAGTCACTACGCCAATCCCTGAAGACATGCAGCAGTTGATGGCTGTGTTAGGTGATGGTTACGATCCTGAATAAATGCTTTTGACTAATTGGCCTTAAGTACGTATTTCTGTGACGAGAGAGATGGTAGAGACGCCATGAAAAGTAAGCTTCCTATGACATTGCTAGCACAACTAGACGATGTGGCGGTTTTTCAGACCGCCGCACTTGCCAATGGTAATAAATGTGCAGCTGATACAAACAGTCAGCAAATGCATGAGCTAGGGCAGGCGAGCTATGGCGCGCTTAATTTGGGCTTGCATGTAAACGATGATGCGGCAAAGGTTTTAGACAATCGCATGCGTCTCTTGACGGCGATTAATGAGAAATTGAACAGCTTGCCATCAACGAGTGCGCAAAATGCTCCTATCAAAAGATTGCATTGGGTCAATCAAGTACATGGCAATGATATTCATCATATCGACGCCACTGCCTTAAGTATGCAACCGCTAGCGGCTGATGCTATGCTGAGTCAGCAGCAGGGTGTTGGTTTAGCGATAATGACTGCCGACTGCGTGCCTATTGTTTTATATCAACCTGCAAGTGGTAAAATTGCCGCCATTCACGCAGGTTGGCAAGGGCTGGCTTGTGGCGTCATCCAAGCAACTGCTGAGCGCTTTACCGACTCAGGGCAAATTATGGCATGGATTGGCGTCTGTATTAGCCAGCAGAATTATGAAGTGGGTAGTCAAGTCCGCGATAAGCTACTGGCAGGTTGCGTAGACAGTCAGTTATTAACGTCAGCAAATATCGAGCGCTTCGATGCGCGCTACGTGATGAATTCTGCAAACCAAACCGGTGATGATAGCCATATTGATACTAGTAAAAATTCGGATGTTAATCCTCAGCGCTTACATAAGACCGTTGATAAACTCGCAAATTATGCCAAAGTAAATGCGGATAAAATTAAGCTAAACTTACCAAGACTTGCCGCTGACCAATTAACTGCTGCTGGTATGACGTTATGTAATGAGTCTGCTATAGGCTGTAGTTACGGCGATGACCGTTATTACTCTTATCGGCGTCAGACGCATTTGCAGCAACCAGCGACGGGACGGATGGCGCTAGTGATTGTGCGCCGTGCTTCCACCCAGTCAGATACTGAGTCAGATACTGAGTTAGTATGAATTTGCTAGTCGCTGATCAATACTAAGTACGCTTGAGCCATTTTATTTCTATTTAATTATTTATAGCCATTATTAGAGTTTGTATGAATACATCTGCCACAGCATCTTCAACCTCCATAGCGACTGATGACGCAACGAGCGTATCGATTGCCGTCATTTATCATAGCAATTATGGTCATACCAAGCGTGTGGCCGAAGCGATCGTTATGGGTGCGCGCCAACAATTACCAGAAGCGCAGGCAAGAGCCGTCGATGTTCATGATGTCGACTGGGATTTTTTGGATCAGGCAGATCTGCTGGTTTTTGGTAGTGCCGTCTATATGGGTAGCGTGACTGCTGGATTTAAAACCTTTATGGATGAGACCTCACAGCGTTGGTACCATCGCAAATGGGAAGGTAAGTGGGCCGCAGGTTTTGCCAATTCGGGCGGTCTTAGCGGTGATAAATTGGCCGTCTTACAACAGATCTGTTTGTATACCATGCAGCACGGCATGAATTGGATCGGTTTACCCTTGATGCCGACAGGTCATGAATCGCATGATTTAAATCGTCTGTCGAGCTTTTTGGGGCTCATGACGCAATCCCTTGACGGCCCTCCTGAGGAAACCCCTGGTAAAGGTGATATCGATACGGCTATCTGGTTTGGTGATCATTTAGCCAAGACCATTATCAAGCATCGACCAGTCATTGCAGTTGGCTAAAGTCAGATTGCTTTTATTAGCATAAATAGGGATTAATTGTCGTAACTGAGACTTGCAATATAATCAGAAATTAACGGCACTATTTCCACTTTGGACTGCAAATTTATCTCTTTTTTATCACCATTATTAAAATCATGACACGGCCTAATAAATAAAAAAGCAGACATCAATTTGATAGCTGCTTTTTTTATTGCCATTAGTAAAATTATTTACTAAGGTTTTTGGCGGGTAATGGTTTGACAGGAATGGGGTTTTCGACAAATTGAAAAGATTGGCATGCGTTTAATAGTAGCGCTGCCGAGAGTATGTAGGTCATGACAAAGGATTTCATAATGGTATCTCAGGACACAATTGCCAGCATTAAAAACAGCGTTCATCATAAACAAATTACCGCATTATGCAACGGCTAACCTCATATATACCTCAGTATAATGTGAAGCGTAGACATAGTATGGTTTCTGCACTATGTATCTATTATGTACGCTCGAAATTAAAAATAACAGTCAAAAAATAGAATTATTGAGTTTTATTACTAAAATTTCGTCATTATAAAAAACAGATAAAGCAGTTGATATTTATTAGTAATTGTTTTTAAAAGGAATTTTTTATCGTTGTTAACAATAATATGAATATATGGTTTGAATAATAAAACCCAACCTCTAATGATAAAATCTTTTATTTTTGTAAAAAAATAGGGTGGTTAAGTTACTATTTAAGCAATAACAGCAAAATAGTTTTACATTAGTGGTGAAGGCAGACATTCTACGGTAACTAATCTTCATAGATGCCTCATAGGCAAAGACTTAGATATTGCCAAACAATGAATGGATACTGCTAAATAATAGATATTATGTGCTAAAAATAATTAAAACACCCTAGATGCCAGCTATATGAGGATATTATGAAGCCACTCTCTGTGATGTTATCAATGCTAGCCATTGGTATCACCTCCAGCGCCGTCATGGCTGAAGGTGTCAACCTTCCTAATGCGAGCTTGCCCAACGCAAGCCTACCTAATGTCAGCCCCGCCAATAGTGAGCTTGTCAATCGCGGTGCTTATATTGCTCGCGCTGCTGACTGTATGGCCTGTCACGGCGAGGACTATACCGGCGGGACGGCAATCGAGACCCCCATGGGAGAGATCTATTCCACCAATATCACCCCATCCAAACGTTACGGTATCGGCGACTATACCGAAGCGGACTTAAAGAATGCGCTGCAAAAAGGTCGTGCGCCTGACCATATGCTTTATCCTGCCATGCCATATCCTTCTTACAGCGGCATGAAAGAGGAAGACATCAGTGCGCTGTTTGCTTATTTACAGACGGTACCAGCGGTTGACGAAGCCCCCGAAGAAAAAACGGATCTGCCATTTCCTTTTAATATTCGCAGCTTAATGTTGGGTTGGAACTTTCTCAACGTACCGTCTACTGAAAAGCGCGACGGACTGAACGAGACCCAAAAACGCGGTGAATATCTGGTCAATAATCTAGAGCACTGTGGCACTTGCCATACCCCACGTAATAGTACGATGGGTTTTGATAAGAGTATGTACCTATCTGGTGCTCAGCTCGGCAACTGGCATGCGCCAAATATTACCCCAGATGAGTCAAGCGGTATCGGTAGCTGGAGTGAGCAAGATATCGTCACTTATCTGCGTACAGGCGAGCTTGATCAACGTGCATACGCTGGTGGCCCCATGGGTGAAGCAGTCGCCCACAGTACCCGCTACTTAAAAAATGAAGACTTAAGCGCCATTGCGTCTTATCTAAAAGCCGTACCTGCTGTCCAAACCGAAGACAAAGTGTCTGCGGTGGATGTGTCGCGTCTGCCAACGCCAATCAACGAATCTATCACGCATGACTTGCTGGCGCAAAAAGAGTATTTGAAACAGGCAAAAGCGGCAGTAGGTAATGGCAGTAACGCTCCAGAGTCATTATATCTGGCCGCTTGTGGTAGCTGTCATGGTGTTAACGGTTATGGTCAGCCTGATGCTCGCTATGCGCCTATCGTTGGCCTGAGCAGTATCCGCCGTGACCAGCCCGATGCGCTGGTTAATATGATTCTTCATGGGGTAGAAGGGGCAACCAATACGTCGCCTATCATGCCAGGGTTTTCAGACGAGTTAAATAGTGAGCAAATCGCTGGTATTGCCAACTACGTACGGGTGAATTTTGGTGGTCTTGCTAGCAGTGATGTGAGTGCTGATGATGTTGATCGCATCGCAAATACTGGCGTTGATAAGCCTTTCTTGATTAAGTACGCAGGCTTATTGGCGATAATAGGTATTATCGTTGCGATTGCTATCATTGTATTTATCATCCGCGCCATCTTACGCTCTAGACGCCGCGCTTAGTTTGACTATGTTTAGATAAATGGTCGAACAAAGAATTTATAAAGGCGTATTAGACGCTGATTACAGTACGAGAATTAAGGTCAAAACGGTAGTGCATTAAGGCTTGGCAAGACAAACGTTCGATATAAACTGAGCCGATAATAAAAGCAAAATGCCAAAGAACAATGCCTGCCTTTATACACGACGTCTACTTTAAGGACATTATTATGAAAGATATGCTTCAATCACCAACGCGGCGCCAACTGCTCTCGATGATCGGTAAAACCGCAGGTGCAACCGCGATGTATCAAGCGATGACGACCCTTGGGTTTGCTTCTGAATCGAGCTTTAAAGAAACCATGGATCTTAAGGGTGCACCTGCAGGCGCTAGTATTGTCATTCTTGGTGCCGGTCTTGGTGGGTTAACTGCGGCGTATGAGCTACGAAAAGCGGGCTACGATGTCAAAGTACTTGAGTTCCAAAACCGTGGTGGTGGTCGTAGCTGGACACTCAACAGCGGGGACAAATATACTGAGCTGGGTGGCGAAGAAGTGACCTGTGATTTTGAAGAGGGTAATTATTTTAATGGTGGACCGTGGCGTCTGCCCAGTCATCACTATGCTGTCTTTCATTATTGCAAACAGTTCGGCGTCGAGATGCAGCCCTTTATTCAAACCAATGATCGTGCCTATCTGCACCGTACCACTCATTTTGATGGTGTCCCACAGCGTTTGGGTGATGTAAAAAATGATATTCAAGGCCATGTGGCTGAGCTGTTGTCAAAGTCAGTTAACGTTGGTGGTCTTGATCGCTCGGTTAATACTGAGGATAAAGAAAAGCTGCTTGAAGGTTTAAAAGGCTGGGGTGTGCTCGATAAAGATTATCGTTATCGCGCCAGTAATGAGACCAGTAAGCATCGCGGTTTCAGTGTCTTTCCCGGTGGTGGCTTGATGCCTGATGCAAAACCGTCAAAGCCTTTGCCTATCAGTGAAATCTTAGATTCAGGCATGTGGGCGGATATTTATGGCAATCATATGACCTATGGTCACCAACCAACCATGTTTCAGCCAGTAGGCGGCATGGGCAAAATCGGTGATGCCTTTACCCGCGAATGTCGCGATATGATTGAGTTTAACGCAAAAGTAACCAAAATTCATCAAGATGAAAGCGGTGTGACTGTCGATTATGTCGATAGCAACAGCCCAGACGGGGCAACCAAAACCATACGTGCCGATTGGTGCGTGTGTAATATCCCGTTAACGGTGCTGACGCAAATGGATATTAACGTCTCAAAACCGATGAAAGAAGCCATGGCGGCAGTACCTTATGAGACTTCTTATAAAGTTGGCTTAGAGTTTAATCGCCGCTTTTGGGAAGAAGACGAGTGGATATTTGGTGGATTGACTTATACCGATATGCCCATTGCACAGATTGCCTATCCTTCACAGAATATGTTTAAAGATGGTACTGGAGTGCTACTAGGAGCCTATGGTTACGGCCCGACATCTTATAAGTTTAATACTTTGACGCCGCAAGAACGTATCAATGTCGCGCTCGCTTACGGTAAGTATATTCATCCCCAGTATACAAAAGAGTTCCGCGCCGGTACGTCAGTAGTATGGCATCGTATCCCGTGGACGCTCGGTTGTTATGGAATTTGGAATGAATCAACTCGTCGTCAGCATTACGACACTTTGTGCAGCATTGATAACCGTATTGTACTGGCGGGCGAGCATTGTTCACATATTCCAGCGTGGCAAGAGGGCGCTATTTTATCTGGTATGGATGCCGCAAAGCGCCTACATCAAAAAGCAAAAATGCTCGGTTAAATATTTGGTTAATATGGATAACTATAAAAATTCAGAGGCTATCATGGACAATGCAATCGTGAAGAAGGCAATCTTGAAGAAAAAAGTCATGAAAAACATGACACCCAAACTGCTGACTGTGATGTTGCTGAGTGTGATGAGCAGTGCAGCACTGTTAGGTTGTAGTCAACAGTCAGATGATGTAGAGACAGTGGCTAGCGAACAAGAGAAAGAAGGTATCACAACGGATGACTATCAGGCGAGCCGTAATACGGGCGCTTGGGGCGGCGTCTATATGAGTCGTGAAGAGCTTACAGCACCTCCTATCAATATCGTCGATAACAGCTCACTGCCCACTATGGACAATGATCCAAGTATTGCTAAGTGGGACGCAAAGTTTGAAGGAACCAATGGCTTTGTGACAACAGATGGTGCCAAGCTGTATCATGACTCTTGTGCGGCGTGTCATATGCATAAAGGCGAGGGCGCTTACGGTGCAGGTTATTATCCGCCACTGGCTAATAACAGTAAAATGCAATCGAAGTACTACATCATTGATATCTTGATTAATGGCTTCCGCGGTATGCCCTCATTCCATGGAATGATGAATAATGAGCAGATAGCTGCAGTGACTCAATATGTGGTCAGCGATTTGAATGGCTTTACCGATACCGTCACTGCCGAGGATGTGGCAGAGCTGCGGCATGCCAATCCACCAGCTGGGGACCCAAGTGATGATTAACACAGTTTAATCTTTTAGCCAGTAATTTTCAGTGAAGCTGTTAGGATATGTTGAATATTCACCAGAAGGCAGCAGTGCCACGGTCGAATGTTTAGCAGACCTTAATATAGGAATTACTCAGCTATTTTTAGCAAACATAAAAAAGCGCCTAATTATGTATTAGGCGCTTTTTTTTATCTACGCTTTTATTAACTCGTAAAGCTTGGGAGCTGTATAAGTTATTTAGGGCTAGATGACCAGACTGGTGAGCGAATAGTGCCTTGTCCAGATTTACCAAATGACTCACCACCATTTAGAGACTTGATGGTCAAGATACCTTTGCCACCTTGAGTAGAAGCATAAACCACGCGTTTACCATTGGGTGAAAAGCTTGGCGCTTCATCGATACCTGTATTGCCCAAATTGGTGGTTACCGCGCCACTGCTATTCATAATAGCGGCTGAGCGACCACTTAAAAAGGCAATTTGTGAGCCATCACTACTAAACTGCGGGCTGGTGGCATAACCGCTACTGGATACTTTGGTTGTACGTCCCGAACCAAACTCGTAACGATAAATCTGTGGTTTATTAAATCCTGCTCGGTCGCTGACGAACACAAAAGATTTGCCATCTGGGGCGTAGCTTGGTTGCACTTCACTGCTTGGCCAATTGGTAATTCGTCTAAGTTTACCACCGCTGGCATTCATCTCGTAAATATCAGCGCTGCCTTCAAAGCTGCTTGAAAACAGTATTTTGCTACCATCAGGTGAAAACGAGGGACTTAAATTGCTACCTTTAAAAGGCGTTAATGCACTTGCTCCGCCGCCACTCACGTTTTGTACATAGATAACAGGATATGACTTATCACGCTGTACAGAGTAGGCGATACGGTTACCATCTGGTGACCACGATGGGGAGAATATCGAACCGGCAACCTCGGTAATGGTCTTGGCGTTTTCGCCATCAGCATCCATCACTTTTAAGCGCGATACTTTGTCTTTACCAGTACCCACTTCTTCGATGTAGGCAATACGCCCGGAGAAATCACCTGGCGTACCAGTAATCAGCTCATAAACTTTGTCAGCGATGACGTGACCGGCGTAGCGCAGGCTTTCTTTATTATTGTCAGCTGTTAAGGTTTGCTTGCCTTCAATCACTCGGCCAGATTTGACATCAACGACTTCATAATCGGTGACGATTTTACCACGGTTACTACGAGTATTGCCGACAACTAGGTAAGGAATACCCATGCTCTGCCAGACGGGTAGCGTGCCAGAAAGTTCACTACTACTGTGCGGCTGCTGCGGTAAATCTTTATTGGTCACCTTTAATTCTGTTTTACTCAAATCATTGAGAATAATCGGTGATAATACAGAATCGCCCGCAAATGGCACGAAAACCACTTGGTTTTGTTGGACTGGAATTTCGAAACTATCCTGTAGTACGACTATTTCTTTGGCAGACAAACTAGTAGAAGCAAGTAAACATGATGCGCTAATACACAGAGTTGTAAGCTTTTTTTTATAAATATACTTGTACAATTTATTCTCCTAAAATCAATAAAGAATCTTGATACTTTTAAAATTTAAGAAATGAGGTTTTTATATACTGAGTTTTATTTAGTTGTTCCAATATATTCTATGCTAAAAGTAGGGTATTTAGGATCGTCAGGACCAATGGGTAATTTCCTAGTAACCCTAGCTGCATCTTCTAGTGCTTTATTATATTTTGGGTTACTTCCTGATGCATTGTAACCAGTTATAATACCACTGCTATCAACAGTAATAGTCAGAGTTGCTAGGACAGTTTGCCCCTTAGCTCCTTCTGGTGATATAAGATTCTTTTTGATTAGTGCTTTTATCTCACTATCGCTAGCACCGCTAGAACGGGCAGGACTACCACCACTAGATTGACCAGACATACTTCCAGATATGGTCGACTCACCATCTTCTGATAAGCTAAAGTTTTTACTGGCACTGCCAGAGCTGCCAGTGTCAATCTTTAAATTTTTATCAGTCGCAGTCGGGCGTGGAATATGAGGCGGGTTATTTTGTTTATGACGGAAATCACCCAGCTGTTTTTGTTCTTCTATTAGCTGTTCTTTTTTGTTTTGCTCTACCTGACCATGCTCTTCTGTCACCGATTCATCTAGCTTGGCTGCCCATTCAGCCATATTACGCTCATATTCTTGATTTTGCTCAAGTATGCGTTGATGCTGCTCTTCACTCATGAGCATCGGACGACTGGCAGGATCATCGGAACGGGTAAAGACAGGTACGCGCTGAGAGTTTGACTGACTGGTGCTATCGCTAAAACTTTCTGATGATGGGGTGTTTGATGCACTGCTTGCACCGCTGTCAGCTTGCATAGCAGCACTGGCCGCCGCTGCACGGTTGGCAAGGATTTGCCCTTGCATCTCAGCCAATTGCTCAGGGGATACCATGACCGTCTCAATGCTTTCCACAGTGTCGGTTTTTGTATGTTGATAAGTATAAATAAGTATGCCAATCACCAGACCATGTGCAAGCAAGCTGAGCAGCGTAGGCAGTGTCAGCCCATTGCCTTCAGGTTGGGTCGGCACATAAACAGCAGGCGCATTATTCATGGCAGTGATACTCATGGACAGGGTATTGAAAGACAAGGTTCATCAGATTATTCACTTATTATAACAAACGATACTAACAATAGAATTGATTACAATGAAGGGGTGGGTAAGGGGGCGCCCGTTAATAATCCCACCTTTTGGATACCTGCTTGTTGCAAGCTTGCCATCAAAGTCATGATGGCGCCATATTGATTGTTTTGGTCGGCGTTGATCATCACTTGTAAAGGCTGCGCACCTGCATTGCTGCTCTGCGATTGCAGATTAGACAAGGTATTAATCAGCTCGGGCTCACTAATTGGCAAATCAACATTGTTTTCATAACTGATAAAAATCTCGCCACTGTCAGTTAAAGAGACAATCACGGGTAGTTGACTTTGACTCAAGGTATTGGTTTGCTCTTTTGGCAACTCGACATCGACGCCGGTGATCAACATTGGCGCTGTCACCATAAATATCACCAGTAGCACCAGCATGACGTCGATATAAGGAACGACATTCATCTCCGCATTCAGCGCTTTTTTTTCACGGCGATAAGGGTTTGGTTTCATAGCCCTGTCACCTGACTGGCATTGCTGTTAAGGGCAGTGTCTCTGTCTATCACGCTTTGAGCACTGGTCTCACGCTGGAGCATCCCTGTCATCTCATCGCAGAATAACGCGCGTGAATCGTACAAGCGGCTCGATTTGGCCGTAAAGTGGTTGTACGCGAGCACAGCAGGAATCGCTGCAAATAAACCCATCGCCGTGGCAATGAGTGCTTCCGCGATGCCTGGCGCAACAGAAGCGAGAGTCGCCTGTTCCGTTTGAGAGAGTCCCAAAAAGGCATTCATAATACCCCATACTGTGCCAAACAAACCGACATAAGGTGCGACTGAGCCGATACTGGCTAGGGTCGTGAGCCCAGATTCTAATAACTGCTGCTGACGTCCTAAACCGACCCGCAGCTTACGCTCAACCCCATCGATAATGTCATCTTTTGGCTGGCGTTTTTTGTGCATTCTTAAGTATTCAGAAAACCCGACATAAAATATCTGCTCAAGCCCTTGGCGCTCAGGCGAGCCTTGCACACCTTGGTACAACTTTGCCAAATCTTCACCCGACCAAAACCACGTTTCAAACTGTTGATCAAAGTTCCTAGCCGTACCGAGCCGTGCACTCATACGAAAAATAATCACCCAACTGAGCAAAGACGCTAATAATAACAGCGCCATCACAATCTGTACCAATAGACTGGCTTGGGTAATAAGGTCAATAATATTTAATGATTCAGGCATGTAATGGACTCACGGGTAATTAACAATAACTGGCATAAGCGTCACACGCAGACCAGATAAGACCTCTGACAACTCAAGATGTAGGACAGCAAAGTATCGTTCGTTGCATTCTGTACACTTATATCAACCGACTAGTGTACTGCTAAATGAAGAAAAGGTCATTTTTTTAAAAGCTTAAAGCGAAAAAAAATGCGTTTTATTGATAGAGTTATGATTTTTATCGATATAAGGTAGGTTTGCAGGCTAGATTATTCTATAACACGACTATTATCCAATAATAGAATGACAGTACAGTCTTATTTTCGTTTTAAACGCGTAAGGCACGGGTAATGATTGAATTTGTAGCTCAATTTCTCTAAAATATTGCTCTTTGTTACCGCTGCCTTTTGATTATGACGTCGCAACTTGCTTGCTGACGTCATCTTTATTTTAGGCGCCACTAAATTTGTTCTTTCACTAGCAAGCTGGGCGCGACACTTATGAATGCAATTGAACGCTATTTTGGGATCAACGGTGAAAACACCACGGTCAAAACGGAAATCCTAGCCGGTATTACGACCTTTTTGACGATGGCTTACATCATCTTTGTAAACCCCAATGTATTAGCAGAAGCGGGTATGGACAAAGGTGCGGTGTTCGTTGCTACTTGTTTGGCAGCGGCAATAGGCTGCTTTATCATGGGTATTTATGCCAGACTGCCGGTGGCATTGGCGCCAGGTATGGGCTTAAATGCCTTTTTTACCTACGGTGTAGTGCTGGGCATGGGCTATGCGTGGCAGACCGCATTAGGAGCAGTATTCTTATCAGGGTGTTTGTTTATCCTTTTGAGCTTATTTAAGATACGCGAATGGATTATTAATGCCATCCCTACCAGTCTGAAGCAAGGTATCGTTGCCGGTATCGGTGCATTTTTGGCGTTTATTGCTCTGCAAAGCTCCGGCATCATCGTTGGACGTGATGCGACGTTAGTGATGCTTGGGGACATGACTTCATTTCCACCCATGATGGCGGCCTTAGGCTTTTTCATCATTATTGGTCTGGTCTATAAAAAAGTCCCAGGCGCGGTTACCATTGGTATATTGTTCATCACTTTGGTTAGTTTGGTGACGGGGCATACGCAATTCACTGGTATCATGTCGGCACCGCCACCCATTGCCCCAACGTTCCTACAGCTTGATATCGCGGGCGCGTTTGATATTGGTATGATCAGCGTTATTTTTGCTTTCTTATTCGTTGATTTGTTTGATACAGCGGGCAGCTTGGTTGGTATTGCCAATAAAGCAGGGCTTATCGATAAAGACGGCAACATCCCTAATATGGACAAAGCCTTATTGGCTGATTCAACCGCTACGGTTGCTGGTGCCATGCTAGGTACTTCTTCAACGACCAGTTATATTGAAAGTGCGTCAGGAGTTGCTTCAGGTGGTCGTACGGGTCTGATGGCAGTGACTGTCGGTGTGCTGTTTTTGCTCAGTATTTTCTTTGCACCATTAGCCGGTATGATTCCTGCTTATGCCACGGCAGGGGCGATATTCTATGTGTCGGTATTGATGTTGTTCACGCTAAAAGACATCAATTGGGAAGATTTGACCGAAGCCGCACCAGTCGCAGTTGTATTGCTATTAACGCCGCTGACATATTCTATCGCTGATGGTATCGCGCTTGGTTTTATTACCTTTACCGCGGTGAAGTTGATGACGGGTAAATTCTCTGAAATTACAATTCCTGTATGGGTTTTGACAGCGATTCTTTTGGCAAAGTTAGTATTGTTATAAATGTCTGATGGTATGACATTGCCAATAATAGGGTTATTGGTTTTTTAACCTTATTAGTATTTTGAATTTTAACCCTCTTTATTAGTGAGTAATAAGGAGGGTTTTTTTACGTTTGAAAGAAAGTCATTGGTCATAATTAGCGGAAAATATTCGACTCAAAAAACAATTAATAACCAATAGTAAACAAAAAATTATAACTAAAGCGTCATTACCAATAAATTATAGATAACTAATTGTTTTTAAAAGATATAATTATTGACTTAAATCCTAAATATCGTTAGTTCGAAATTTTTTTTCATGATACCATAGCTGGGTTAAGCGCATCACCTCAATCAACGCCGTAGAGGTTTTTCTTACAGTGAATTAGCGCCGTATAAGATGACGGATTTGGGCTCATTAGCGTGATAACTTATGGTTATTATTTTAATAAGGTTCGACCTTGAGCTATCAATCGCACTCCTTTCACTACTGACAAGAAGAAGGCACTAATGCCGCTTAGCTGTTCGTTGTTGCCTTTATATTGTTAACGTAGCCCGTTTAACACTCGAACGACCTACTTAAACGTTTCCAGCTTATGCTGGATTTGCTCGTTTTACGATGGCGCCGTTTGGTCTTTTGATTATTACTGTGAGCCGCAGTCAATAATTCCTATTAAATATCGTAGGATTATAGGCAGTAAGCTTGCGCAATCAGTTTTCCTCATGGCCCATTTATCATGGTTTTTAGACGATAGTTATGGAGTTGGTATGAACCCAGTAGAGCAGTTTACCCCGAGAGAGCCGATTTTATTTAACCCGGTCGATATGCTATCGCCAGCCTATATTGATCAGTCCGCAGATGAGTTGTATGCGCGCATCTCACCTTTGTATAGTGTCGATGAGCAGCGTTGGTTGTCTGACTTATTACCACTTGCTAAACCCAGTGATGAAGAGCGTGAGGCGGCTAGTAATCAGACGCGCCAGCTGGTTGAATATGTGCGCAATGATGGCAAAGCAATCAAAATGGTTGATTCGTTATTGCTTGAATACAGCCTTGATACGCAAGAAGGTATTTTGCTGATGAGCTTGGCCGAAGCCTTGATTCGCGTGCCAGACAATTATACCGCTGATGCGTTGATTCGTGACAAGATGAGTGTGGCGGACTGGAAAAAGCATTTAAAAGATGACAATGGTTTTATGGTCAATGCCTCGACGTGGGGCATGATGATGACGGGCCGTGTCGTCAGTATCGACAATAGCACGACTGCTTCAGGATTTTTGGATCGAATGACCAAAAGAATGGGTGAGCCAATGATTCGGGCGGCGATGCAAAAAGCCATGCGTATTATGGGGCATCAGTTTGTCCTTGGTGAGACGATTGAAGACGCCAACAAAAACAGTCAGCCGTATCGTAATAAAGGCTATACCTATTCGTTCGATATGTTGGGTGAAGCGGCGATTACCCATAGAGACGCCGAAAAATACTTTAACGACTATTTGCATGCGATTAAAGCAACTGCCAATGTCAAAGTTCAAGAGGGCATGCCAAAGCCGTCAGTTTCTATCAAGCTGTCGGCACTACATCCACGCTATGAAGCCACGCAAGAAGCTCAGGTGTTGGGATTATTGCGTCAGCGCTGCTTATTGCTGATCGAAGCGGCACGCGAAGTGGATGTGGATTTGAGCATCGATGCCGAGGAAGCCGATCGCCTAGAGATATCTCTAAAGCTGTTTGAATCGCTCTATCGGGATCCGTTAACCGCTGGTTGGGATGGATTGGGTTTAGTGGTGCAAGGCTACTCTAAGCGCGCCGTTGCTATTTTTGCTTGGCTTGCACGCTTGGCAAAAGAAGTTGGCGATCGTATCCCGTTACGCTTGGTTAAGGGCGCTTATTGGGATACAGAGATTAAACTTGCCCAACAAAAAGGCTTGTCAGGATATCCCGTTTGGACGCGTAAAGAAGGCACGGACACCGCTTATTTAGCCTGTGCGCGCTTCTTGTTGTCTGAGCATCTGCGCGGACTTATTTGGCCGCAGTTTGCGACCCATAATGCTCATACTCTGGCATCAGTGATGACCATGAGTGCGCATAGAGATTTTGAATTTCAGCGTTTGCATGGCATGGGTGATGCGCTTTATGACCATATCTTACAAACATACAAGATCCCTGTTCGTATTTATGCCCCAGTTGGTGCGCACAAAGACTTACTGCCATATTTAGTACGCCGTCTGCTCGAAAATGGCGCGAATAGCTCATTTGTGCATCAGTTGTTAGATAAGTCTTATCCGATTGATAAGCTGACGGTACATCCGTATGACAAGCTAGTAGCCAATGATACGTTAAACAATCCGGATATTCCGTTACCTTTAGAGATTTATGGCGATCGCCGTGCCAGCTTTGGTCCCAATATATTTGTAGAGTCGCAGTGGCTATTATTCAAAGCCGCGATTGACAGTCATTTAACAAAGACATGGTCCGCGTCTCCTATCATCAATGGGCAAGCAATTCATGACTCTTCAGTGGATGGTAAAGCTCAGAAGCTTGATAGTCATACAGTGCGTGCGCCGTGGAATCATGAAGTTATCGCAGGCGACGTACAATACGCCAATGCAGAATTGGCGCGTCAAGCCATTGATGCCGCAGTAGCCGGACAAAGCGCGTGGCAAGCAGTGCCAGCGGCAAAACGTGCGGCAATATTGCGCAAAACCGCTGATCTCTACGAAGAAAACTATGCTGAACTGATGGCGTTGTGCCAAGTCGAAGCTGGCAAGACCATGCAAGACAGTATTGATGAGATCAAAGAAGCCGTTGATTTTTGCCGTTTTTATGCGGATGAAGCGGAGCGCTTAGACGCCAAAGCCCATGAGTTTACCGATTTATCTGGCAAGCAGTCGCGCCAAGTCTATAAAGCGCGTGGTACCTTTGTTTGTATTAGCCCTTGGAACTTCCCATTGGCTATTTATACCGGTCAGATTGTGGCAGCACTCGCCGCCGGTAATACCGTCGTTGCAAAACCTGCTGAGCAAACCAGTTTAATCGCGCATTTCGGTGCGCAGCTGATGTATCAAGCTGGGGTGCCAATCGGGGCGCTACAGTTTGTCACTGGGGCTGGTGAAGTGGGTGGGGCATTAACCGCTGCTGACAATTTATCTGGTGTCATCTTTACTGGCTCGACCCAAACGGCACAACGTATCAATCAAAGTTTAAATGATCATGCGCAAGCCAGCGGGGAGCTGCCCGTGTTTATCGCTGAGACAGGTGGTCAGAACGCCATGATTGTCGATTCAACAGCCTTGCCTGAACAAGTGGTCAGAGATGCCGTACTGTCTGCCTTTGGCTCGGCAGGTCAGCGTTGTTCAGCTTGTCGCATACTATGTGTACAAGAAGAAGTGGCTGATGAGTTGATTGAGCTACTGCAAGGCAATATGGCTGAACTGGTTGTAGGCAATCCGCTGTATGCAGCTACCGATGTCGGCCCAGTCATTGATAATGATGCCAAGCAAGGTCTTGAGGCGCATATCGAACGTATGGTCGCTGAGCCAACGGCCAATATCTTGGCGCAGACACCGATGAGTGCCAGCTCGGTTGTCAGTCAAGAGCAGTCTACCTTTGTGTTACCAACCGCGATTGAAGTCAAAAGTATCGACGTGATTGGTGGTGAGCACTTTGGCCCGATATTGCATGTGCTGCGTTATCAAGCCCGTGATTTAAATAAGCTTATCGATGCTATCAATGCTACTGGCTTTGGCTTAACGTTAGGTATTCACAGCCGTATTGAAAATATTGTTGAGCATATTGAACGCCGTGCCTTTGTCGGTAATACCTATGTCAACCGTAACCAAATCGGTGCGGTCGTAAACGTCCAACCGTTCGGTGGCTGTGGTCTATCGGGCACGGGTCCAAAAGCGGGTGGTCCACATTACGTCGCCCGTCTCATGCAGCTAAGCTCTGAGTCAGTCGCTACTGAGCAAACAAGTGCTACTAAGCAAAACACTGCTACCAATACTAAAACAGAATCACTTACTCAACCAGAAATCGCATAAGGAGCAGCAACATGGCGACTGAATTTAAAAAAAATCATGCCCAGGTTTGTGAAGCTTGGCGATTACTTAGCGCAGTCAATCGCGCCACTTATCTTGAGGCTGCGATACCTAAGCTGGCTTTGCTGACTGGTGATGCCAACAAGGCAAAGCGTCTATTCCATCATTTATTGAACGCCGCGCCCAGTCTGGATAAAGTACAGCGTATGACGGGTGCAACAGGTGAGTCCAACGACTTATATGTCACTGGTCGTGGTAAAACGATGGTCATCGGCGGTGAGTCTGCGCGGGCGATGGCAGTACTTGGACAGCTAATCGCTGCATTACTGATGGGCAATGAAGTGATATTGCATTGTCCTAGTCAGGCTGAGATGTGTGATGAGGCAGCAAAAATACTTTATGACACTGGTATTAGCGATGATGTGCTAAGTGTGGCTAATGATTCGCAAACGATTACGCTGTTATATATTGATCGTCTCGCCCAAGTTGCTGTTGCAGGTAATAACAGTGAAGTACAAGCAATCAGTCAAGAGCTGGCCAATACGGATGGTATTTTGACGCAAGTGATTGCCGTGACCGATATGGAAGGCATGTCAGAGATGCTAACGCCTGATTACCTCCATCGCTTTGTTACTGAGCGGGTAAGAACGATTAATACCACCGCTATTGGTGGTAATGCGAGCTTGCTTGAGCTTGGTACTTAGCCAAGGATTTAAGTAATGTCTGATGTCACAATAAAGACTCTAACTTAAAAAGTAATATGCATTAAAAAACCGATATCTGAATCAATCAGGTATCGGTTTTCTTATGGTTGGATAAGCCAAATTTAATAAAATCGCATTAAAAGCTATTCAGCCGCGTCGATCCATACCCAGCCGTTCTCTAGCCATTCGCTCAAGTCATCTGCATCAATATCCGTCACATCTTGGCTATTTAGGTGTTCGCCATTTGCCAAACGCACCAATACAGCGCCTGCTGCCTCGTCAAGCCCGTCAATGCGCTGACCATTGGCGTATAGCGTGATGCCATCATCAGTTTGGCTATAGAGTAGGCGATTACTATAGTCGGCTTGCAGCGTTGCACCTTCTGATAAAGCTTGCATCAGCTCATCAGTATCTACCGTTTCTTCGGGTACCAGCGCATCATATTGACGTTTGCTCACGACTTCCGACACTGCTTGACGAATGATATCGTCTCCGCGCTCAGATTGCAGCATTTGTAATAGCTGGTCTTTAATCGCATCAATGCTATCTGCTTGCAATTCACCTGACGCTTGCAGCGCTTGTGGTAGTAGCATTGGGATAAATAAATCGCTGTCATTGGTGGCGATATCAGCTAGGCTATCAATAATTTGCATTAAGTTTGGACGACGACAGCCAAAAGAGAAGGTCAGGCAATCATCTTGAGCAACCCCAAAATGCGAGAGTTTTGGCGGTACATAGAGCACGTCACCAGCTTCTAGTATCTCATCAAATATGATCTCGCCCATATCATCAAAAAGCCTGATTGGCTCATCTGCGACAAACTCAGTGCTCTTATCACAGAATTTGCCAAGCTGCCAACGTCTAGACCCAAATCCTTGCGCTAAAAATACATCATAATCGTCATAGTGCTTGCCCACCGAGCCGCCTTTGGGCGCATATGAGACCATAATATCATCACGCTGCCATTGCGGAATAAAGTCAAAGGCTTGCCACAATTGCCCAAGCTCAGGTGACCACTGTTCCATATTCTGAACCAGCACAGTCCATTGTTTTGGCAAGTTATCAAAATCAGTTTCAGCCAATGGGCTTTTTTTGAGTTGCCATTGTGGCGCACCTTTTTGCTTAGTTGCAGCTTGGATAAGCAGGCGCGCCGAAGCGTCTTCTTCAAGTGCTAGGCCAAGCATGTCTTCTGGCTCAAACATTCCAATCAATTGCGGTAAACCTTGCTTGATAAGTAATGGTTTTTTTTGCCAATAGTCATTTAAGAATTGCTCAGGCGTAATAGAGTCGGGTAAACAAAGGGGAGTTGAGGTCATTGATAAATCCATATCTAAAAATGGGTATAAGATTAATAGTGAGGAGTGCTTTATAGGAAGGTTTTAATAGTTTATGATTATCGCCTATCTGATAGCGAGTATTACAGTATCAATATCAATAGCTACTGTCAGAACATCCCATCAATCGTAGGAAATTTATGAAAAAATTACATTTTATTGTCATCATCGCTAGCGTGTTTTTACTACAAGCCTGTGTACACAAGATAGTGACCGTACCTGCCAAAGTTGCTTATAAAACCACCAAGGGCGTGGTAAAAGGTACCGTCGCTGTGGGCAAAGCTATCATACCGGGTGACAGTGATGACGACAAAAAGGACGATTAACTTATTCTTTAGCAATCGTTTTGTGTCTGTTTTAAAAGGCTGTTATTTAACGGTTATTGTTTGAAGCTACGAGTTTGAATAGAAGCCTTAAATAAAAGAATGCCTGCCGCAATCAGCCCACCGAGGAGCGCTAATGCCATGTCTTTGTGGGCATCCCAAATATCGCCTTGCTGACCATTGTAAGCCTCTGCCGCTTCTGGTGATAAAGTCGCTGCAATTCCCCATTCAAGTAGCTCGTACAGCAGACTCGATGACATATTAATCATGAGGGCGATAGCGACTAAAAGCTTGATGGATGATATCTTAAAGATAGATTTTGAGCTTTCAACCATCGCATTGAACAGCAATAGCCCGTAGCTAAAATGTACGAGCCTGTCATACATATTGCGCTGCCAACCAAACAACTCGTTTAGGCTTATACCAAATAGCCGCTCTGTCCAGTTATCATAAGGCACATACGAATATAGATAGCGTGCGCCTATGATATGAATGAGGAGGAATATTGAGGCAAGGGCATAGGAGCGTGAGCTAATATGCCAGTAGCGATACGCAAACAGCATTAATGCCAAAAACAACAGCGTGCCTAATTGATGGAGTAGGTAGCTTGACCACTCTAGAGGCTCAATGCTTGCCAGTACCATGACGATAAATACCGCTACAGTACTGACAATGACAGAGTTAAAGTTTCGATGCATTTGCACGCTTCTTTAATTATTAGCAATTATTCATAGCTAATGATTAAAGCTTAGCAATCCACTCTTTAATCGTACGTGCTTGCTCAGCTGCATTACCGATATAGGTCGCTGGAGTTAGTTCACGTAGACGTGCTTTATCCGCATCGCTAACGGCTGCTAACTCGTCACTTTCAACGAATGTCAGCATCGCTTCGCGAGTCATGGCATTACCACGAGTTAAGGCTTTAAGTTTCTCATAAGGGTTCTCAACGCGGTAGCGGCGCATCACTGTCTGAATCGGCTCAGCCAATACTTCTTGTGCTTGATTAAGGTCGTCATTTAAGCGCTGTGCATTTAACTCAAGTTTGCTCACACCTTTTAAGCAAGCGTCAAACGCAATCATGCTCTGTGCCAGACCAACACCGATATTACGTAATACGGTAGAGTCTGATAAATCGCGCTGCATACGTGAAATTGGTAGCTTTTCACCCAAATGAGCAAGCATGGCATTAGCAACGCCTAAATTACCTTCAGAATTTTCAAAATCAATCGGGTTGACTTTATGCGGCATCGTTGACGAACCCACTTCGCCCTCTTTTAGGCGCTGTTTAAAATAGCCTAAGCTAATATATTGCCAAATATCGCGGTTAAAATCGATTAGGATCGTATTAAAGCGTTTGACCACATCAAACAATTCAGCGATGTAATCATGCGGCTCAATCTGCGTGGTATAAGGGTTAAAGGTCAGCTCTAAACGCTCATTAATGAATTGCTCAGCATGCGTTTGCCAATCAACATCAGGGTAGGCGGAAAAATGAGCGTTATAATTACCAACTGCGCCATTGATTTTACCGAGTAGCTCTACTTGACCGATTTGCTTGATTTGGCGAGCTAAACGATAAGCCACGTTTGCCATCTCTTTACCAAGTGTCGTTGGGCTAGCCGTTTGACCATGTGTGCGTGACAACATGGGTTGATCAGCATGGGTAATCGCCAAATCAACGATGCTATCTGTGACTTGCTGCATTTTAGCAACGACGATTTCGCGGCTGTCTTTTAGCATTAATGCATATGATAGATTGTTGATATCTTCACTGGTACAAGCAAAATGAATAAACTCTAGGCTATCTTCTAACTGCTGATTCCCGCGAAACTTATCTTTAATAAAGTATTCGACCGCTTTCACATCATGATTGGTCGTCGCTTCGATGTCTTTAATCGCTTGCGCATCCGCTTCGCTAAAATCGTCAACGATGCTATTTAAAAACGCATTGGTATCGGTATCAAACGCTGCTAATTCACCGATTGCGCTATTATCCGCCAACGACTGTAACCAACGAATCTCAACCGTCACGCGCGCTTTGATTAGACCGAATTCAGACAAGTAGGGGCGCAAGCTGTCGGCTTTGGACGCGTAACGACCATCGATTGGAGAGAGGGCGGTCAAGGCAGATAAAGAGGTGGTCATAAACATCCTTTAGATTAAGAGTGAGTAAATCATTACATAAAGTAAGTAGGGATTTTTTGATGGCATGATTATAACAAGAGTTGGTATAAAAAAGTGACGATTACCATCAGGTTTAGAGGTTTTTTTATAAGCTAATAAATTAATGAAGCTATTAATAATCTAACATATAGATCTACTGAATTAAGTCGAACTATATCTTTTATTATGAATATACATTTGTTCATATTTGTGTTGCATTGCAGAAACAGAACTGATTAAATAAGACTGTATTTTTACCAACTAATGACTTATTTAAGGACGACTACACTATGAATAAATTGATGAGTGTAATGCTTTTAGGTGCAGCTTTAGGCTTATCTGCTTGTGGCGGTGATTCTGATAGTAGTGGTAATACCGCTTCAACCCCTAAACCTTAAGTACCAAATGATTCTAATCCACCAAAACCGACTCCACCACCACAGCCTACTGTTGCTAAATGTAAATCTGAAGGTAAAAATGTATATGTGCCTAAAGAAAGCACATGTACTTTCGCAATTCCTAAAGTTAATGGAGGTAAAGAGAGTAGTTATGAGTGTTCGGGTAATACTGTTACTTTAGGCTCTAAAGTTTCTGGAGGAATATCTGCTGGTAGCCTTAATTTCAACGGTTATATAGTTCAATGTGCTAAATAATCTCTATCGGCTTAAAAGATAAGTCGATTCATTTCTAAAAGCGTTCACACTAGTAGTGGATGCTTTTTTTATGTTCTAAGAGTCATAGTTAGAAGTCTTCACCTCAATCAACTATATTATTAAACAATTAATATCTTATGAAAGACAAAACCTTATTTTTCTCATCAGTTCTGGTTGCTTTCGTTTTAGGTAGCTTAGCCACCTATCTGTTCATAACTAAGCAGCAGATAGATCAAATTATGCAAGCAAAGCAGCAAATGCCTATATCTACAAAAAATCAAAACGCAGGTAATCAAACCAAAAATCCTTTAGTAGAGCTAAAAAATTACGCAAGTAATGCAGACGCAGACGTATCAACTGCGCCAAATGCCGATGATTCATCTCCTTCTATTAAGGACTACTCAGAGCAGCAAGCACAAGAGATGATTGATAAAATGCCAGATTATGTGCTTGGGCAGTATGTAGATAAGTTTATGGCGAAGGGTGCTAGCGAAGTAATCGATGATAAAAGGCGTTTTGCTGAGCGTGCTGTTGAAGAGTTATATAAGTCGAATGACAATCAGCCCTTAGTAGGCACTGTGAAACTATCAACAAACCCTGTGATGCCATCAGGCTCTTTAGATACGGCAACAATAAATAAGAATGCTAAGCTGTTTGCACATTTAGACACCGATGGAAAAGTTCCTACTAGCCCATTTGTATTTGTCAAATGGGTCAATAATCAAACAGGGCAAGTATTGTTATTTGAGAAAAAGAATATTGTCGCTAACAGCAATCAGAATTGGGTCAGTTTTACACCTTATGAGGGCTGGGCGGTAGGTAGTTATGACATTCGTTTTTATCAATTTACCTCTGAGCTACAGCCAGTTGCTCAGTTAACTTATAATATTTATGAGGTTATCGAATAACAATCAAGGTTAAACAGATGCAGCTACATCAAAAACTGCTGATATAAAAACTGCTATAAAAGCGAGTGAGCAGACAATTTGAATCGTTAGAGCCACTAAAATTAAGTTGCGTTTCTTCGCAGAGTATTTAGAGTTATTCTTATTAGAGAATATAAAAGCTCCAATAATTAACAATAAAAAAACTGCGATCCAAATGGTATAAGCAATGATAAGCATCTATTTGCTCTTTATATATATTCTAAAACCCACAAGGCGCATCGATAGACTCAATCACGCCGCCGCCTAGACAAACCTCATCAATATAGAATACTGCTGATTGACCTGGGGTTACCGCCCGTTGTGGCTCGTCAAATACAGCTCTCACCTCCAAACCTTTATCATCAATAGCAAACACATGACAGGCTTGATCTGGCTGACGATAGCGCGACTTTGCCATACAATGTAAGCCTTCAGCGCTAAATATAGCTGCAGGAGGTAGACCATCGACCCAGTCAAGCTTATAAGCCTGCAGCTCATTGCTCAGCATCATTGGGTGCTCGTGACCTTGACCAACGATTAAGCGGTTTTTATCTAAGTCTTTTGCGAGTACAAACCATGGCTCTTCGGGGCGATCTTTGACGCCACCAATACCGATGCCACCGCGCTGACCTAAGGTATAATACATAAGTCCATCATGGGAGCCGATAATGTGGCCATCGTCTGTGACGATATCGCCTTTTTGGGCAGGCAAGTACTGCTGTAAAAAGTCTTTAAAGCGGCGCTCACCAATAAAGCAAATGCCCGTTGAATCTTTTTTATGAGCCGTAATTAAGTCATGCTCTTCCGCGATTTGACGTACGACCGGTTTTTCAAGCTCACCAACTGGGAACAGTGTCTTGGCGATTTTGTCGCCGCCAACGGCATGTAAGAAGTAACTTTGATCTTTGTTATTATCCAAGCCACGTAATAGCTGCGCAACTTCGGTATCGTTGTCATTTTTGTAATTCACACTGCGGCGCGTATAGTGACCGGTGGCGATATAATCAGCACCTAGAGTGAGTGCGTAGTCTAAAAACGCCTTAAATTTAATCTCTTTATTGCATAAAATATCTGGATTTGGCGTGCGGCCAGCTTTATATTCGGCTAAGAAATGCTCGAAAACGCGATCCCAATATTCCATGGCAAAGTTAGCCGTATGCAGCTTGATACCAATTTTATCGCATACGGCTTGCGCGTCGGCTAAGTCATCCATCGCTGTGCAGTATTCGGTGCCGTCATCCTCTTCCCAGTTTTTCATAAACAGTCCTTCCACCTTAAAGCCTGCCTGCTGAAGCAAGACAGCCGATACGGAAGAGTCGACCCCACCCGACATACCAACAATCACATGCTTGCTGCTAGGATTGTCGATATCGGCAAGCGTCAAAGGGCGCTGGGCGCTGAAAGAATCAGAAACGGATATGCTTGAAGTATTTGGCATGACTGACATAGAACGGCTCAACTTTTTATACCTTGTCCAAATTTGAAATAAAGTTTGAAATACCACTGACCTCACTACAACGCCTTTAATAGGCTTAGTAAGTTGACAGGGTTATCTCATCGTTTAGACTTATCGCTTGGACTGGGTATTATGATAAAATAAGCGTCACATTATACCAGTTAATTTAAAACTGGTGGCGAGCTATACGGCCTGACTGCCAGAAAATAGCTTTGAAAATTTAGATAGTGATTGTCAATTATTTTAATCACGCTTAATTTGGAATAACAATGATAAAAATTGGTCAAGGTATCGACGTTCATGCTTTTCATAATAATGGTCAGCAGCAGCAATACGTCATCTTAGCGGGTGTGCTTATTGAGCATAGCCATAGTTTACTGGCGCATTCTGACGGCGATGTAGTACTGCACGCACTCGCGGATGCGCTGTTGGGTGCCTTGGCGCTTGGCGATATCGGTCAGCACTTTCCAGATACTGATGCGGCGCATGCGGGTCTGGACTCGCGAGTATTGCTACGTTATGTCTATAGCAAGGTGCAAGCGGCAGGATATATGCTTGGCAATGCTGATATTACGGTGATGTGTGAGCGCCCAAAACTTGCCCCGCACAATCAGGCCATGCGTGAGAATATCGCCAGTGACTTGCAAACTGATATTGGACATGTCAGTGTCAAAGCCACAACGACTGAAAAACTAGGTTTTACCGGTCGGCAAGAGGGCATTATGGCCAATGCCGTGGTATTATTAGTCCCTAATGTCGTCGAAGCCAAATAACGATTGGCTGGACCAGTATATAGATTTTGCTTGTAATACCGTGGCAATCGCCCCATGTATCAACCATATCTTCATAGTACTATTTTGTCATATAAATAACCATTTCAATGAACCGCTTTATCAATAGGAGCTTTTATGAGTGAGCAAACCCCAAATACCGCTGCAAACGATGTTGAACAACTGATCCGTGATCAAATTAAAGACAATAAAGTCATTCTTTATATGAAAGGGACACCGCAGTTTCCACAGTGTGGTTTTTCTGCTAAATCGATTGAGGTACTTACCCAAATCGGTCGTCCATTTGCCTTTGTCAATATTTTAGAAAACCCAGAAATCCGTGCAACATTACCAAAAATTGCCAACTGGCCAACGTTTCCACAATTATGGATTGATGGCGAGTTGATGGGCGGTTCTGACATCATTTTACAAATGTATCAATCAGGTGAGCTTAAGCCGTTGGTTGAAGCAAACAGCCCTGCTGCTTAATATTTACTCGCATGATTAGACTAACTTAATGTCTAAACGCAAAGCGTGATATCAAAGCACAGTGAACCCGAATGACCTTTCTTAATAGATTAAAATGGTTATTCGGGTTTTTTATTGTCTGTGCAATTGATTGTTTTTATAGGTTTTAACCCCATATAGTGTTCAAGATAAATCCAGTTTACATAATAAGAGAGACTTATGAATAATCAATTAAATAATAATGAACTTACTGAACCACAAGTTGCTGATCAAAAAAATAAGCAACAAGAAGTGCTCGAGCAAGCGGCTATCGAGAAGCGCCGTGAACACCTAAAAAATGAATCCACGCGTATTATTGATATTGCGGGCAATGAGCCGAATTCAGCACTCAAATGTATCCATCAGCTCAGTGTGGCAGGCGGTGCAACTGAAGCGACTTATGTAGCCATTGAGCAGCGTGTCGTTGCGGATCAAGACACGGCTGGTGCTTATCATTTAGCTTTGATGGCACAAAATACGCCAGATTTGCCGATTGATGCGCGTCAGCTAATTGAATTGGTTGTCAATAAGGGTGATAACGATCAGCGCTTGGCATTACTCAAAAACTTACCACTGCCACCCGTTGAACTGATTAAAGGTCAGATCTTAGCCAGTGATGACGGTGATGCGATTGGGCAGATGAATGCCTACTTGCAGATTAATCCAGAGGGTTATGGTAGTCAGCATATGCTAGGTAGTGGTCACGCAGATCGCATTGTACCGCTGAGTCCTGGTAATAATATGAATACCGACTAAAAATTGCTATAATTGGTGACTATTTTTCTCTATTTATATTGACGTTATCTGTCAAGCGAGGCATGCATGCAATATCCAAAACATTACGACGTGGTCGTCATCGGTGGCGGTCACGCCGGTACTGAAGCTGCTCTGGCGGCCGCACGTATGGGCGCGCAGACCTTGCTGTTGACGCATAATATTGAGACGCTGGGGCAGATGAGCTGTAATCCAGCGATTGGTGGTATCGGTAAATCACACTTGGTACGTGAGATTGATGCGTTGGGCGGTGCCATGGCATTGGCGACGGACAAAGCAGGTATTCAGTTTCGTGTATTGAACAGTCGTAAAGGCGCTGCCGTGCGCGCGACCCGTGCGCAAGCAGATCGCATTTTGTACAAAGCCGCCATTCGTGAAACGCTAGAAAACCAGCCTAATCTTGATTTATTCCAACAAGGTGCTGATGATATTTTGGTAGAAAATGGTCGCGCGACGGCGGTTGTCACCTCGACTGGCATTATCTTTAATACCGAAACTGTGGTACTGACTTCAGGAACCTTCTTGGGCGGTGTCATTCACATTGGTCTTGAGAACTCAAAAGGCGGACGCGCAGGGGATCAACCTTCGATCAAGTTGGCTGACCGTTTGCGTGAGCTTAAGCTGCCAGTTGGACGTTTAAAGACTGGCACACCCGCACGTATCGATGCACGTAGCGTTGACTTTAGTGTGATGACCGTACAGCCAGGCGATACGCCATTGCCAGTGATGAGTTATATGGGTGATGTGTCGATGCATCCTGAGCAGGTCAACTGCTATATCACCCATACCAATGCGCGTACCCATGACATTATCCGTGAGAATTTAGATCGCTCACCGATGTTCTCTGGCAAAATCGAAGGCGTGGGTCCACGTTATTGCCCATCGATTGAAGATAAGATTCACCGCTTTGCTGATAAAGACAGTCATCAAATCTTTATTGAGCCAGAAGGTCTGACGACGCATGAGCTGTATCCAAACGGCATCTCAACCAGCTTACCATTTGATGTGCAATTAGACTTTATTCATAGTATGAAAGGGTTAGAGAACGCGCACATTACCCGTCCCGGTTATGCGATTGAATACGATTATTTTGATCCGCAAAATCTAAAACCAACGCTTGAGACCAAATCTATTGATCGTTTGTACTTCGCAGGTCAAATCAACGGTACGACGGGTTACGAAGAAGCAGGCGTGCAGGGTTTGCTAGCAGGAACGAATGCTGCACTCGTCACTAGTAATAATAGCGAGTTTGAAACGTGGACACCGCGCCGTGATGAAGCCTATCTTGGCGTGCTTGTCGATGATCTGATTACACATGGCACGACTGAGCCGTATCGTATGTTTACTAGCCGTGCTGAGTATCGTCTATTGCTACGTGAAGACAATGCGGATCAACGCTTGACTGAAACGGGTCGTAAGCTTGGCTTGGTTGATGATGAGCGCTGGCAGGCTTACGAGCAGAAAATGGAATCTATCGCTACTGAGTCTGCTCGCCTAAAAGATATGTGGGCAACCCCTGCCAATGCTCTAGGGCAAAAAGTCACTGAGCAAACAGGCGAAGTACTTAGCAAAGAAGCAACTGCTTTTGATCTGCTCAAACGTCCGCAAATCCACTTTGCCGATATCGCTTCGATTACTGATTCGCAAGTCGATGCACAGGTGGGTGAGCAGATTGAAATTTCTGTCAAGTACGCCGGCTACATTGATCGTCAGCAAGAAGAGATTGATCAAATGAAGCGCTTGGAGAACACCGCGCTACCTGTTGATTTTGATTATAGCATCGTGTCAGGGCTATCAAATGAGATTGTGCAGAAGCTCACGCAAGTCCGTCCTGCTACACTTGCCCAAGCTGGGCGCGTGAGTGGAGTCACGCCTGCCGCCATTCAATTATTAGCCATGACCGTCAAGAAGCAGAAAAAAGTCGCAGCAGCTTTAAATTTGTCGTAAAACATCACTAAAAAAAGAACAATGAATAAAGAATGATAAAAAGAGCTCATAACGTTGTTTAGTTATGGGCTCTTTTTATGGTAAAGCGCCTAACAATATTCTTAACAATTTAAAAACAGCATAATATGGCTCTATTCTGTTTTGAGAACAAATAATAGGTAGAATAGAATGATTAAAGATGATGTCGATAGTCGATTACAGACAAGGAATGCTTTTATGCCTTATGATAAATTATCAGACTTACCGGATGCGGTAAAAGACAACTTACCCAAACACGCACAAGAAATCTTTCGTGCGGCGTTTAATAGTGCGAGTAAACAGTATGATGAGGAGTCACGTTGGTTTGCGACCGCATGGTCTGCCGTTGAGAATGTCTACG
Source organism: Psychrobacter sp. Sarcosine-3u-12 (assembly GCF_002836005.1). Lineage (NCBI taxonomy): Bacteria > Pseudomonadati > Pseudomonadota > Gammaproteobacteria > Moraxellales > Moraxellaceae > Psychrobacter > Psychrobacter sp. Sarcosine-3u-12. Next base: position 1,197 of record NZ_PJBY01000076.1, on the reverse strand, counting down.
AAAAAAGTGCTGACGGTAAATGGGTCAAAAAACCAGATCATAAATAGATATGCACTACACTGTAATATCTCATTCTATAATGTAGCACTCTATAACATTTAATCTTCCATTATTTAATCCGACCTATAACAAGTATATGCTCATGGCTTTGACAACATAGCTTTGAGCATATTGCTGATCCGAGCTTATCTATGATCGAAGCCATTGTTTTTGCGATTACTATTGTACTGCCCAACCTTGTGTTAATGGGGTTGGGGTTTTTTATGCAAATACGCGGCGAGGCAAGCCAGAGCTTTATCGATCAATCTTCAAACTTCGTCTTTAATTACTGTCTGCCTTGTTTGCTTTTCTTCAGTGTCGTCGATAGTAATGTGGATTATGGCAAGCAAATTACCCTGATAGTTGCTGGTATTTTAGTGACTTTTATTCTATTTATTGGGGCAGAGATTTACGCCAAGCATTTTGTCAGTCGTCCCGTAGATCAAGGAGTGTTTGTACAAGGTATATTTCGTAGCAATATGGCCATTATTGGACTGGCGACAGTTGCCAATGCCTACGGAGAGCGCGGTTTAAGTATTGGTGCGGTATATATGGGTGTGGTGACGATATTATTTAATATTTTAGCTGTGATTACCCTCAGTCGCGTGTCGAAAAGCGTGGACGATACGTGGGTTAGTCGTAGCACCATGATCATCAAAAAACTCTTTACCAATCCATTAATCATCGCTTTACTAGCTGCCTTTGCTTATAAGGCGTTGCCGCTACCACCGATAACAGGTGTGATTCATACGACTGGCGACTTACTAGCGGCCGTAGCATTACCATTAGCACTGATTTGTGCAGGCGCCAGTATTGACTTAAAGTCGATGCTACATCCTTCAGGATTATCCATGCAAGCCAGTATTGGCCGTATCGTCGTCGCGCCAATAATCGCTATCGCAGTAGGATTGAGCTTCGAGCTAACGGGCGTTCATATGGGCGTGCTGTTTTTGATGGCCGCCTCACCTACAGCGGCCGCCAGCTACGTGATGGCAAAAGCCATGGGTGGCAATGATGTATTAGCCGCCAATATCTTAGCGTTTACCACCGTCGTAGGCATGTTTGGCATGGCGATTGGTGCGGCGATGTTACGTGCTTTAGGGTGGATGTAGTGGTTGTTTTAGCATGATAAGATAAGAGAGCAGTTCAATAATAAAA
>NZ_PJBY01000015.1:0-4958 GCF_002836005.1 Psychrobacter sp. Sarcosine-3u-12 | reverse complement strand
TCAGGTTAACTGGGTTATTAATGTGTAATCTACACACTCGTTACTTCCAGCTCGTCTTGATGAGGGCGTATTATAGACGCTTTATTTATGAAGTCAAGAGGTAAATTATTTTATTTTAAAAGTAATTTATTTTGCTGATTCTCCTAAGTGGTAAACCACTTATCTAAACCGCCTTCCCTTTCGACTGGGACGCATTATACTCGGTTTGATATGAGGGTCAAGGGGATTTGTTGGCTATTTTAAAGATTATCTCGCCTTATTATTAATATCTTATATTTATCAGTCAGTTAAGATTAAAAATAGTTTTATCATGATAAGAAATAGCATTTTCTGCTTAAAATCGCTTATTTCTTCTATATAGAAGCTGTCTATATACTCTTCTTTTATACATAACGCTTTTATAGTTTACCTATCTTTTTAAAGAAGTCTTTGTAAGCAGCGACTTTCTTCTCTAACGCCAACGGGTATGCGCGCGAGGTTGACGGCAATCTATATAAGGTAAGATTGTTCACCTCGGCTTTTTTACTATGCTCGTTTTGCCATTCATAAGGATAAGCCATACTTTGATTGGTCTTAGGATATTTGGATTTGGCAGGTGGCTTAGCTAATAAATTGAGCAATACTTCTGTCGCTTTACCGCCAGTGGTAAATAAGGTTTCAACCTTTGGTACTTGTGGCAATATATTATCTAGATCAACTGGGGTGACAACGGTTAAGTTTTTATCTGAGGCATTGCCGGTCTCGCGGATAGCCTGAGTAACGGTAGGACAAGAAGCAATGCCGCGCTCGAACATAAAGGCGCGAATACGCTCAGGGTCAAAGCGCTTTTCATCACCGACTCTGAAATAATCCACATCGTCAAAAAATACCTTGCCATAAATACGCCACATATCATTATAAAAGTTCGGATAATGGAAACTCATGGCCCATTTATCAGCGGTCGGTGGAAATGTGCCCATCATCATCACGGTGGCATCGGGTGGTAACACTGGACCGAACGGATGGGTTTCTACTTCTGCTGCTCGAGCTGCGGACAATATCGAATTATTATCCATTTTATTAGCATTATTATAAGTATTGGATGGTTGTGTAGTCATAAGATTCTTCATCAGAAAAGCGGTTTTTTTGCTATCATAGCAGGCCTAAACACTACTTCATCTATCATGACGCTATTATAGTCAAACATAGTCGGTCTAAATGAAAACAGCCTTGCTACAAATGTCTTTGGCTTACTTTTAATTGAAGCATTAAGCTTACTATTGCTAGGCTAAAGATAGGGTTGAAGTGCGGTAAGTGTTTGTATCTTTTATACTAATAGCAACCGCAGTAACTGCGCAAGCATCAGACCAAAACCAAGAGAGACCTTATGAACGACTTAAAAATCACCGTTATCGACCATCCGTTAGTCCGTCATAAACTCAGCCTCATGCGCGAAAAAGACTGTAGCACCTATAAGTTTCGTACATTGACTAAAGAGCTTGCACGCTTGATGGCGTATGAAGCGAGTCGCGATTTTGAAATTGAAACCTTCCCGATGGAAGGCTGGTGTGGTGAAATCACTGGTGAGCAAATCATCGGTAAGACCGCAACGATTGTGCCGATTTTACGTGCCGGTATTGGCATGCTTGATGGTGTGCTCGATTTGATTCCTACGGCAAAAATCTCTGTGGTTGGTTTGCAACGTGATGAGGAAACCTTGCAACCTGTGCCGTTCTTTGAAAAATTCGTCAGCCATATGGACAAACGCCCTGCCCTTATCATTGACCCAATGCTAGCGACGGGTGGCTCAATGGTTGCGACCATCGAGATGCTAAAGAAAAATGGCTGTACCAATATTAAAGCGTTGGTATTGGTTGCCGCTCCTGAAGGCGTGCGTTTGGTCAATGAGGCGCACCCTGACGTGACTATCTATACCGCTGCCCTCGACAGCCATTTGGATGAGCACGGTTATATCATTCCAGGCCTTGGTGATGCGGGTGATAAAATCTTTGGCAAGCAGTTGTCAAACAAGTAATTATTTTGCCACCTTTGAGATAATAGCCATTAAGGTAAGACCAGTAAGCCTAAACAAGCTATCGTCATAAAAATCATGGCACTAGCAAATAGCATCAACGATAAGGATATAAAATGAACGTATTGATTACAGGGGCAAGCGCCGGTTTTGGGAAAGCGTTGGCTGAACGTTTGATTGCCAACGGTCATCAGGTGATTGGCTGTGCTAGACGTCTAGATAAACTTAATAATTTGGCAGAAACCTTGGGCGAAGCGTTTTTACCCGTAGTCATGGATGTCAGTGACACAGCAGCTATCCCGAAAATTATCGCTGATCTGCCTGCTAACTTTAAGCAAATTGATGTGCTGGTGAACAATGCAGGGCTGGCACTCGGTACAGAGCCTGCACAAAGTAGCAGCCTTGATGATTGGATGCGCATGACCGATACCAATATTAAAGGTCTCATGGCGCTCACTCACGCGGTCTTGCCAGCGATGGTAGCCCGCGATAGCGGTTATATCATTAATGTGGGCTCAATTGCTGGCAGCTGGCCGTATTTTGGCGGTAACGTTTATGGCGCGACCAAAGCTTTTGTCAAGCAATTCAGTCTAAATCTGCGCGCGGACTTAATCGGTACGCAAGTGCGTGTGACCAACCTCGAACCGGGTAATGTCGCAGGCACTGAATTTTCAAATGTTCGCTATCATGGTGATGATGATAAAGCAGCCAAGGTTTACGATGGCTTTAAAACCATGACGGGCGAGGACATTGGTGATATCTTATTATGGTTGATCGAGTCGCCTGCCCATATTAACGTCAATCGCTTAGAAGTCATGCCAGTGGCACAAACTTATAATGGTTTGACGATTGCTAAGCAAGATTCTTAAACGTTTAGCCAAGCGTTTGACTCATTAACGTAATTCATAATATCGAAGCAACATAGTCTCATCTGTGTTGCTTCTTTTTTTGCTGATGACATTCTCTTCATTAACCAAGCGCAACTCCTGAAAATCTAAAATCAGAACCTCGTTGCGCGTGCGCTCACTGGTGCGCTTGTTGTGACGTATCGGAAATCCAACCACTTGCTTGCCAACGACAGTTATCTGATTAATCACTGCTTCTGAATGATTCGTGACAGATTTTTTATGGTCTTGCTGCGCATTGATGACTGCTGTAGCAGGATTCACAGTTACGGTTAACAGCTTATCTAAGCGCGCACTTTTTGGCATATTTCCTGCCAAAAACAACGTCTGCGCCAGTGGTAAATACCGAGCATGACGTATCAACTCTCGACGAAATAACGCTGGCATATCCGCATTAAAACTGTCTTCTGTCTGCCGATAAAAAGCAATAAATTGACGCTGCAGATAACCGCCAAATACTGTAAAGTTAATCCACTGTTGATAGATATCATTGGCCAGTAGGTGCTGAGTAAAAGTCTTGGCATCTGCCGTGATATTACCCATTAACATCGCTATCAATAAGCTGTGCGCATCGGTAAATGTCTGCTGCTCCCAAACTTGCGGGTAAAGGCCGCTATCAAGTGATGCCAATGTCGGTATTCCCATAGAGCATCGTCCCTTTATTGTTTTATTTCAAGTTTAGATAGTGGCTGTTAATCACAAGCGCCACTTACTGTCTATTCATTTTATGCTATGGTCAGCTTAGCTGTGTTTGACTAATACAAGTTTTATTAGCACAGATTTTACTATAGCAAGCTATCATCGATAAGATAAAAATGTTTTATGTTGAATGTTCAACACGCCCTAATTAATTACAATATATATGACGGAAATACGACGCTATGATGACCAATTTAATGACGTTGTCCAGTCGCTATCAGTCGCGTTACCAGTTGCAAACGTTGACCGTTACTGTTGCCGACGGTACCTCGCTGCCCGTTTCAGTCATTGGTCAAGGTACGCCAGTGCTCATGCTGCATGCCTATGGCATGGATGCCCGCGAGTTCTTACCTTTTATCTTGGCACTAACTGGCAAATATACTTTTTATTTGCCACATCTGCGTGGTTTTGGTGCTGCAAAAGAACTCAGAATGGAAGAGTTTGATTTTGTCCGTCAATATGCGGATGATGCCAATGCTGTGATTGAGCAAATTTGTGAATGGTGTCATGTAGAAGCTTTGCCAGTGGCAGCTATTTCGATGGGCGCGCAAGTTATGTGGGCTTATTTTGAGCGTTTTGGTGCCTCAAGGGTCAGTCGCTATCTTAATATTGATCAAAACCCAGCGATTCATAATCAAGATGACTGGCAAGGGGGACTATTTGGCACGCGGCAGCAAGAAGTGTTTGATATCTTTCAAGAAGTAATCGATCTGACCTTACCTTATGCGGACTCTAATAGTTTTACCCATCTGCCCTTTGCGCTCAAGCGCCGTGCGACCGATGTCGAAAGGTTGTTTTCTTTGTTATCTGTCAATCGCACGCGTTCAAAAGCTTTCATACAAGCGATGACTCATAAAAACGACCACACACTCGCGCTTTACGACCACAGCATTTGGCATCAAAAGATGCGCTGCTTGCAAGCCTATTTGGTTTTGCCTTACGATTTTCGCGGTGCCATAGATAATGTGACTATTCCTGTGGTCAACCTCATCGGTGGTCGCTCTAAGCTTTATGATCCCAAATGGCAGCAGAAGATTACCCAAATGTTGCCTAACGCCACTGAAGTTGTTTTGCCACGCGCGGGTCACGCCATTCCTTTGGATGAGCCGATTGGATTTTATCGAGTGTTAAAGCACTTTTTACAAGAGTAACTGCGCCCTTAAAAGCTCACAAAAAAACGCTATAACCCACACTAGGACTGTACAACCCTTTATAGTAATGGCTCAAGACTCCTCTTATAATAAAAAGCTGACGTTAGCTGCGTAAGCGCATTAGCGTTAAAGTAAAATATTTTGGTGGTGTTCTAAAAAGTATGCTGGCATTAGACGTAGCCATAATTGATG
>NZ_PJBY01000014.1:0-5590 GCF_002836005.1 Psychrobacter sp. Sarcosine-3u-12 | reverse complement strand
ACCCTATATAATCACCTACTGGACGACAGTAGATGAACACTATTTAAAAGCATAACTAAAGAACAACTTGTGTGGATTTTTGCTGATTCAGAATGCTAAAAAATAAAGTTGACTATCTTTTCTTTTCGGAGAGATTATTAACTATAAAAATTATCATTTAAGACAGCAGAAAAACTCAAAGTTAATTCATTACGAACATAATTTTTAGCGATTTTGCCAGATTAGATGAGCCAAGTTTAGAAGCTTCTTTAAAGAGCTTCATAGCAAGATTAAACTGAAGAGTTTGATCATGGCTCAGATTGAACGCTGGCGGCAGGCTTAACACATGCAAGTCGAGCGGAAACGATGGTAGCTTGCTACCAGGCGTCGAGCGGCGGACGGGTGAGTAATACTTAGGAATCTACCTAGTAGTGGGGGATAGCTCGGGGAAACTCGAATTAATACCGCATACGACCTACGGGAGAAAGGGGGCAGTTTACTGCTCTCGCTATTAGATGAGCCTAAGTCGGATTAGCTAGATGGTGGGGTAAAGGCCTACCATGGCGACGATCTGTAGCTGGTCTGAGAGGATGATCAGCCACACCGGGACTGAGACACGGCCCGGACTCCTACGGGAGGCAGCAGTGGGGAATATTGGACAATGGGGGAAACCCTGATCCAGCCATGCCGCGTGTGTGAAGAAGGCCTTTTGGTTGTAAAGCACTTTAAGCAGTGAAGAAGACTCCGTGGTTAATACCCACGGACGATGACATTAGCTGCAGAATAAGCACCGGCTAACTCTGTGCCAGCAGCCGCGGTAATACAGAGGGTGCAAGCGTTAATCGGAATTACTGGGCGTAAAGGGAGCGTAGGTGGCTCGATAAGTCAGATGTGAAATCCCCGGGCTCAACCTGGGAACTGCATCTGATACTGTTGAGCTAGAGTATGTGAGAGGAAGGTAGAATTCCAGGTGTAGCGGTGAAATGCGTAGAGATCTGGAGGAATACCGATGGCGAAGGCAGCCTTCTGGCATAATACTGACACTGAGGCTCGAAAGCGTGGGTAGCAAACAGGATTAGATACCCTGGTAGTCCACGCCGTAAACGATGTCTACTAGTCGTTGGGTCCCTTGAGGACTTAGTGACGCAGCTAACGCAATAAGTAGACCGCCTGGGGAGTACGGCCGCAAGGTTAAAACTCAAATGAATTGACGGGGGCCCGCACAAGCGGTGGAGCATGTGGTTTAATTCGATGCAACGCGAAGAACCTTACCTGGTCTTGACATATCTAGAATCCTGCAGAGATGCGGGAGTGCCTTCGGGAATTAGAATACAGGTGCTGCATGGCTGTCGTCAGCTCGTGTCGTGAGATGTTGGGTTAAGTCCCGCAACGAGCGCAACCCTTGTCCTTAGTTACCAGCGGGTTAAGCCGGGAACTCTAAGGATACTGCCAGTGACAAACTGGAGGAAGGCGGGGACGACGTCAAGTCATCATGGCCCTTACGACCAGGGCTACACACGTGCTACAATGGTAGGTACAGAGGGCAGCTACACAGCGATGTGATGCGAATCTCAAAAAGCCTATCGTAGTCCAGATTGGAGTCTGCAACTCGACTCCATGAAGTAGGAATCGCTAGTAATCGCGGATCAGAATGCCGCGGTGAATACGTTCCCGGGCCTTGTACACACCGCCCGTCACACCATGGGAGTTGATTGCACCAGAAGTGGATAGCTTAACCTTCGGGGGAGCGTTCACCACGGTGTGGTTGATGACTGGGGTGAAGTCGTAACAAGGTAGCCGTAGGGGAACCTGCGGCTGGATCACCTCCTTATAGATGGCATTCGGTCAGCAAGAATTCACAACAAGTTGTTCTTTAGTTTAGCTAGTATTTATTATTAGCGCTTTGCCTTGACAGGCAGACACAGGCCTGTAGCTCAGCTGGTTAGAGCACCGTGTTGATAACGCGGGGGTCGGCAGTTCAAGTCTGCCCAGGCCTACCATTTATTTACGGGGCCATAGCTCAGTTGGTAGAGCGCCTGCCTTGCACGCAGGAGGTCAACGGTTCGACTCCGTTTGGCTCCACCATAATAAATACGATAGTAGATATATTAAACAAGCATAAACAGAAACAAATAATTCAGATATTACATCATACGATTATTTCTTTCTGTTTTATACAGAACTTATGACTCGACGAGAGCGTAAGAACTATTTAAAAACATAGATATGAGTCTGGGTTAGGAACACGTGTTCACGCGTTGTTCCTAACCTTAATAACTCACTACTTAACGACATCAGTTGTTATCCCAGTAGTGAGTTATTAAAAAAGTAAAGAGAACTGAATCAAGCGTATAAACATAGGTGATATCGTTATCATAATTAGACTTATATAACACTTTGAAGTTAAAACTTATTTATAAGTTAAGACTACTTGGGGTTGTATGGTCAAGTAATGAAGCGCACATGGTGGATGCCTTGGCAGTCAGAGGCGATGAAAGACGTGACAGCCTGCGATAAGCTTCGGGGAGGCGGCAATATCCTGTGATCCGGAGATTTCTGAATGGGGAAACCCACTTACCATAAGGTAGGTATCTTGTACTTGTACAAGAAGCGAACGAGGGGAAGTGAAACATCTCAGTACCCTTAGGAATAGACATCAAATGAGATTCCCCAAGTAGCGGCGAGCGAACGGGGAGAAGCCGATTAGTGCTAATGTAGAAGAACAGCGTGGGAAAGCTGACCGTAGTAGGTGATAGTCCTGTATTCGAAACATTAGCGTTAACATATTAAGTAGAGCGGGGCACGAGAAATCCTGTTTGAAGATGGGGGGACCATCCTCCAAGGCTAAATACTCCTGACTGACCGATAGTGAACCAGTACCGTGAGGGAAAGGCGAAAAGAACCCCTGTGAGGGGAGTGAAATAGAACCTGAAACCGTGTGCGTACAAGCAGTGGGAGCCTTAATTTATTAGGGTGACCGCGTACCTTTTGTATAATGGGTCAGCGACTTATGTTCTGTAGCAAGGTTAACCGTTTAGGGGAGCCGTAGGGAAACCGAGTCTTAATAGGGCGTTTAGTTGCAGGGCATAGACCCGAAACCGAGTGATCTATCCATGAGCAGGTTGAAAGTGCCGTAACAGGCACCGGAGGACCGAACCCACTGTCGTTGAAAAGCCAGGGGATGACTTGTGGATAGGGGTGAAAGGCTAATCAAACTCGGTGATAGCTGGTTCTCCCCGAAAGCTATTTAGGTAGCGCCTCGGACGAACACCATTGGGGGTAGAGCACTGTTTCGGCTAGGGGGTCATACCGACTTACCAAACCGATGCAAACTCCGAATACCGATGAGTGATATCCGGGAGACACACAGTGGGTGCTAACGTCCATTGTGGAGAGGGAAACAACCCAGACCGCCAGCTAAGGCCCCAAATTCCTAGTTAAGTGGGAAACGAGGTGGGAAGGCATAGACAGCTAGGAGGTTGGCTTAGAAGCAGCCATCCTTTAAAGAAAGCGTAATAGCTCACTAGTCGAGTCGGCCCGCGCGGAAGATGTAACGGGGCTCAAACTAGGAGCCGAAGCTGCGGATTTGAATTTGTTTTCAAGTGGTAGGGGAGCGTTGTGTAAGCCTGTGAAGGTGTGTCGTAAGGCATGCTGGAGGTATCACAAGAGCGAATGCTGACGTGAGTAACGATAATGCGAGTGAAAAGCTCGCACGCCGGAAGATCAAGGGTTCCAGTCCAACGTTAATCGGGGCTGGGTGAGTCGACCCCTAAGGCGAGGCCGAAAGGCGTAGTCGATGGGAAATCGGTTAATATTCCGATACTTGTTTATAATGCGATGGAGGGACGGAGAAGGTTATGTCAGCCTGGCGTTGGTTGTCCAGGTGAAAGGATGTAGGCTTACAACTTAGGTAAATCCGGGTTGTTATATGGCTGAGATCTGATAGCAAGCTGTACTTGTACAGCGAAGTGGCAAATACCATGCTTCCAGGAAAAGCTTCTAAGCAATAGTTATAAACGAATCGTACCCTAAACCGACACAGGTGATCAGGTAGAGAATACCAAGGCGCTTGAGAGAACTCTGCTGAAGGAACTAGGCAAAATGGTACCGTAACTTCGGGAGAAGGTACGCTGTTGATGGTGATAGGACTTGCTCCTTGAGCTGTTGACAGTCGCAGATACCAGGCTGCTGCAACTGTTTATTAAAAACACAGCACTCTGCAAACACGAAAGTGGACGTATAGGGTGTGATGCCTGCCCGGTGCTGGAAGGTTAATTGATGGGGTTAGCGTAAGCGAAGCTCTTGATCGAAGCCCCAGTAAACGGCGGCCGTAACTATAACGGTCCTAAGGTAGCGAAATTCCTTGTCGGGTAAGTTCCGACCTGCACGAATGGCATAATGATGGCAGCGCTGTCTCCAGCAGAGACTCAGTGAAATCGAAATCGCAGTGAAGATGCTGTGTACCCGCGGCTAGACGGAAAGACCCCGTGAACCTTTACTACAGCTTTACATTGAACTTTGACCTGACTTGTGCAGGATAGGTGGGAGGCTTTGAAGCCGAGACGCTAGTCTTGGTGGAGCCAATCTTGAAATACCACCCTGGTCATGTTGGGGTTCTAACTCAGGTATAACAATACCGAGGACAATGTATGGTGGGTAGTTTGACTGGGGCGGTCTCCTCCTAAAGAGTAACGGAGGAGTACGAAGGTGCGCTCAGACCGGTCGGAAATCGGTCGTAGAGTATAAAGGCAAAAGCGCGCTTAACTGCGAGACCCACAAGTCGAGCAGGTACGAAAGTAGGTCTTAGTGATCCGGTGGTTCTGTATGGAAGGGCCATCGCTCAACGGATAAAAGGTACTCTGGGGATAACAGGCTGATACCGCCCAAGAGTTCATATCGACGGCGGTGTTTGGCACCTCGATGTCGGCTCATCTCATCCTAGGGCTGAAGCAGGTCCTAAGGGTATGGCTGTTCGCCATTTAAAGAGGTACGCGAGCTGGGTTTAGAACGTCGTGAGACAGTTCGGTCCCTATCTACCGTGGGCGTTGGAAATTTGAGAGGATCTGCTCCTAGTACGAGAGGACCAGAGTGGACGAACCTCTGGTGTTCGGGTTGTCACGCCAGTGGCATTGCCCGGTAGCTACGTTCGGATGGGATAACCGCTGAAAGCATCTAAGCGGGAAGCCCACCTCAAGATTAGATTTCCCTAAAGAGCCGTTGAAGACTACGACGTTGATAGGCAGGGTGTGGAAGCACAGCGATGTGTGTAGCTAACCTGTACTAATTGCTCGTTTGGCTTGACCATACAACACCCAAGTGGTTTGTATCAAAGCTCTAATTAATCTATCTTGTAAAGCGAAAGCTTTAGAATAAAAGAAAGAATATTTCGATATCACCTTTAACCTTGATTCAGTTAGGTTACAAGTTGGTCGACCAATAGATAATATCTTGACGTCATAATAACATCAGACTCATATCTAACCCCCTTTGCTGACGACAATAGCGCGATGGCCCCACCTGATCCCTTCCCGAACTCAGAAGTGAAACATCGTTGCGCCAATGGTAGTGTGGTTCGCCCATGTGAGAGTAGGTCATCGTCAGCTCTCTATTC
>NZ_PJBY01000013.1:0-6812 GCF_002836005.1 Psychrobacter sp. Sarcosine-3u-12 | reverse complement strand
GGTTAGGTCATAGCTGCTTTAACGAGATTGTCTTAAATAATGGTTATCGCTAAAGCAGCTAGTAAAAAAATCTTTGACTTGCTTTTCTCTGCACACGGCAAAAAAATCACCCCCCAACCGATTTTCATGGGTTTAGGGATTAAAAAACCAACTAACTGTCTTAGATGGTCTTAAAGCTTAGAAGTGTAAAGCACAATAAACTTTCTTATATTTATCAGGATCATCTTTATTAGCTACAAACCCTTTGCTAACCAACTTTACCGAGTTAAATGTTTCACCTTCATCATTAGTTATCATAACAATCAAGTTTTGATCCTCAAAACTTTGGAGTTCTTTAATCAGCTCTTTAATTGTCTTAGTTCTATCTTCCCATTGCACTATACTCAAAATATAAAACCTCTAAACGATAATGTATCTATCATTAGACTTGTTTCTATTATTAAATGATAGTAATATCTTGATATTATCAATGAACATTAATTACTAAGTATAAATAATAGAGGTGGTGTTATGACCGTTCGTATTTATGTGAGAGCCAGCACTAAGGATCAAGACGCTAAGAGAGCCTTGTCTGACTTGATTAGCTTTAGCAAAAGCTATGATAATAGCTATGCTGAATACATTGAGCATTTCAGTGGTACGAAGCTCGATAGACCTACACTCACTCTGTTACTCAATGACGCTGAGGAAGGCGATATTCTGTTGGTTGAAAGCGTGGATAGATTAAGTAGATTATCTCAAGATGATTTTGCGATTCTAAAGCAGCGTATCAAAGACAAGGGCTTACGATTGGTGGTGGCTGATCTACCAACCACGCATACGGTCAATAATGGTATGACAGGTGAGATCCTAACAGTGATTAACCATATGCTGATCGATTTATTAGCAACGATGGCAAAGCTTGATAACGACAAGCGTAGAGAGCGTATCAAGCAAGGATTGGCTAACAGTGGCTATAAGCCCACCGGTAAGAAGCCTAATACAATGAAACACAATCGTATTAGAGAATTAGACAGTCAGAACAATATGACAAAAGAAGAAATCGCTAAGGCAGTTGGTGTTGGGGTAGCTACTGTCTATCGAGTAATAAGAGAGAACTAGACCACCCCGGGATTGACCTAAGATTTCTATTTAAATTACGTACTAACTGAATATTTTCTTGGATAATCCATATGAAATTAAAATGGAATAAAATCATCATTTTTGATATTTTTCGTTTTATCAAGAGCGGTAGCTGCCTTAATTTTTATACTAGCCTCTAGCTTTTTTATAAAACGTATCGAAGCGGCTACATGGTTAAAAATAAGTAAGCTTTCCTCATAGTTTAATATTGGATTATCGTGGGCAAGGCTTTTATTATTACGCACATCGTTGAATGCTTCCAACACAGAAATACTAGTTCTTAATATGCGATCAGTCATAGCTGACTCAAGATGTCCCTCTTCACGTAGTTTCTTTACGTACTCGCCAAAAACACTATTGAGTGGCTTATCAACGTTAATATCAATGTTATAGCGCTCAGAAGTAATACGCACAAACTTGTTTACGAAGGTATGTAAGCGATCTAATGCTGCCTCTGGCTGATTCTTGTCTATAGCTTCACGGACGTGATCAGCTACTATTTCAAAATCATAATCATCCGAAATAGCAGTTAAAGCACCTAACTCAGCCACAGGTTGATCGCTAAGCAGTCGCTTCGCGATATTTTGGCAGTTGGTGACTAATGAAGGATTACTATCACCAAAACACTGCTCTTCATTAGCGTATTCAATCAATCCTTCAATGACGCGTCCTAAAACATGATTATTGGCCACTGTCCAGAAAGTGCGCATCCGGTTCGCTTTTGATGTACCTCCTGTTTTGTACTGCTCATTATCTATCTCAACTCTATATTCATCAAAAAAATCACCAAAGGTGCGGTCTGAAAAATTCAGAACATATCCACTTCCCATACCAAGTAGTTTTTCCAGTTTGCGACGTTCACTTCCGCTAAGATCAGACATTTTCTCACTCTAAGTTCATAATTTAAGTATTGTAGTATAGTATTAATCTAACAAAAGTTAGATAGTATTTTGAGGTATAGCTATAATAGCTTTGCAGAGCTAACTGATGAACCTAAATCTACTAAAAACTCTCATAAGATTAATGTCTGATTCATCAATAACGTCTTAAAAAACACAGATTATAAAAATAGCTTTGAAGCTATTACAAAGGAAATAAAGTGAACATAACCCAAATAGAAGAAACCGTTAAGAAGCTAGCTTCAGATGTCCTTAATAGCTCAGTTGAAAAGGATCAATTCATATACGAGTTAATGGCAGCTTATGGGCATAGAAGGACGACAGTAAGCCGTATCAAGTCAGGTGAGCGTAACCTAGCTAAGGTCGCAGGGGAAGTCAGGGCCAAGCGCCATATCTATTTTAAGCACAGTAATAGCAATGAAGTGTTCTCAGATATTGATGACATGAAGAAAGAACCTTCTGTCACACGAGAGAAGATACGCTTTATCATCGCGACTGATTTTAATCAGTTTGTAGCGGTAGACACACGTACTCATGACACACTTGATATCGAGTTTAGTGAGCTTGGTAAGCATTTTGACTTCTTCTTACCTTGGGCAGGTATGGAAAAGGCAGTATATCAAGGCGATAATCCCGCTGACGTAAAAGCAGCTGAAAAAATGGCCAAGCTGTTTGATTTGATTAAAGCAGATAATTTCAGTGAAGAAAATAAGAATGATACTGCCGCACTTCATAGTCTGAACGTATTTCTAACTCGCTTACTCTTTTGTTTCTTTGCAGAAGATACAGGTATATTCGCGGATAACCAATTTAGTGCTGAGCTTGAGTCTCATACCAAAGCAGATGGTTCTGATGTAGATAGTTACCTTAACCGTTTGTTTAAAGTCTTAAATACTAGAAAAGAAAATCGTCATGATTTACCAGATTATTTGGCCAAATTTGAATACGTTAACGGTGGACTCTTTGCTGATGCTATTGCTTCACCAAAGTTCTCTACCAAGTCTCGCAGAATGCTCATTGAATGCGGTAGCGAGCTAGATTGGTCAGGCATCAACCCTGATATTTTTGGTTCTATGATTCAAGCCGTCGTGCATCCTGATCAACGTGGCGGTATGGGGATGCACTATACGTCAGTCATCAACATCATGAAGGTCATTGAACCACTGTTTTTGGATGATTTGTATGCAGAGCTGGAGAATATTGCGAAGAATATTGATGCAAAATTAAAGCCTAGTCGTTTAAGAAAACTGCATGATCGTATCGCTAACATCAAAATTTTTGACCCAGCTTGCGGTAATGGTTACATGAACACTTTAAATCCTACACAATACATCAACTGCTGATGACAAAGCCAATAGAGTTATTATTTTAGTTTATATAAATAGACCTCTTGCATAAGTCATCGCTAGCCCTCGTAACTCCGTCAGTGGAAACCAATGAACTGGTACTTCTGCAAGAGGTCTAACGTTAAAAATAATTTAATGAAAGGTAATAAATTGATAGTTTTTTAATGGATATCTTAAATAAAATTAATATTATTATAATGATTTATTGCAAATAATTTTTTATTTTAGTATAATATACTTATATTAATATTCTACCAGAAATTAATAATAATTTTAGCGAAATAGTTTCTACTTATGTGTATATCACATAATGGAAGCTCTTTCGCTTTTTTTTGGTTTTAAAAAACAGTTTGAATTATTTTGGACGCTAACGAAATGGCTACTCTTGAGTTTATAAATTAGACCTCTTGCAAAAGTAGTTGTAAGACACAACGTATATTATTGAACTCTACTTACTTAATAGATATGCCAAACATAGATAAGCTACTCAAACAAAGTGACGCTGGTTTTAAACGCTACACTGGCATTCATAAAGCCACCTTTTATGACATGCTTGATGCCATGCAAAAGCATGAAGCATCTAAGACCAAATCAGGCAGACCAAGTGTGCTCAGTCTTAAGGAGCAGATACTACTAGCCCTGACTTATTGGCGTGAATACCGCACGCTTTATCATATCAGTATGGACTTTGGTATTCATGAGTCTTCTGCTAGCCGTATCATTCGTAAAGTAGAAGACATCCTGATTGATTCAGGCAAGTTTGAATTGCCTAAAAAGCTGCCTAGTCGTGTCGATGAGGACATCAATTGGTCAGTCGTCATTGTCGATGCCACCGAAACCCCAATTGAGCGTCCAAAAAAAACCAAAGAGACTACTACAGCGGTAAGAAAAAACAACACACCTTAAAAGCGCAGGTTATCGTTCATTGGCAAACCGGTTTGATACTTGATGTGCAAACCTGTAAAGGGTCAATCCACGATTTTAAGCTGTATAAAGATACTTGTCCTGACTGGTTACCTTGTGACGCCAAGCTATTAGCCGATAGTGGTTATCAAGGGTTAGCAAAGCGACATAACCAAACTTTCACACCATTTAAGAAACCTCGTGGTGGTCAGTTATTGGAGATATGCAAACAGGCCAATCACTATCTGGCAAAGTTCCGTATTGTGGTTGAGCACAAAATAGGCTTAATCAAGTTGTTTAAAATCGTGGCTCATAAATATCGCAACCGTCGTCAGCGCTACGATCTTAGAATGAAGCTGTTTGCTGGTATCATTAATTCCGAGCTTAAACTATGACTTTTGCAAGAGGTCTATTACCAACACCGAAGGATTGAGATAAAAGATGGTGAGATAATTTGGAAAGAATTAAATAGAAAGCCTATTGAAAACCTTCCTCAAATCATTTGGGAAAACAACTCTCCTTGGTCTGAGGTCAATTTATGGGCTTTAGAGCAAGCCACCTCATCTAAGCTAAACATAAAGACTGTTAAGTCAAATATGTCACATTTATTAGCTTATGCGAAATGGCTAGAATCTGAATCAATCGACTGGTGGCATTTCCCTGAAAGAGAGAGTGAACGATGTTTAGTTCGATTCAGAGGCGCACTGATTCAGTCCAGAGCTTCAGGTGAATGCGCTCCTAGCACTACATCACAACGAATGTCTTCGGTGGTTCGATACTACAAATGGTTAAAGAATAAAGGATTAATCTCACCAGATTGGCCTATGTGGAAAGATAAAATTATAGGGGTCAAGATTACCAACTCATTCGGACTTGAACATACTTTACGTGTATCTAGTACAGATTTAGCTATTCCAAACCGTACAATTGCTGGAGCTATTAAGCTTGAAGACGGACTACTACCTTTATCTGCTAAAGGCATGAAGGAGGTTTTGACTTTGGCTGATACAGAAGCCTCCGAAGAGCTTTCTTTAATGTTACGGATAGGATTCTTCACGGGGTTACGCCTTGGATCAATTACTGACTTAAAGGTATCTACCCTTCAAAATGCGACTATTATTCCAAATGTCGGATTAAAAACGCTTTCTGTAGGACCCGGTGCTAGACCACCAGTAGCTACGAAATTTGATGTGACAGGTTCAGTTCCGATACCACAAGAGTTAATTGATACTCTATTGAATTATGCTATTAGTACTAGGCGCCTACAGCGTCAAGCGCTAGCAGCTCCGGAAGATCAGGATACTCTGTTTTTAACCAGATTCGGAAATACTTATAGTGGTGCTAATAGCCGCGCAGTAAATGTTGAAATGCATCGTTTTAGAAATAATGGGGTGGAATTAGGGGTGAAGTTTTTAAGAGGGTTTCATTTTCATAGAACTCGCGCTACTTATGCTACTGAAATAATGAAAGTTGCTCTGAATTTTATGTCTGTCAGTGATTCGATTCAATTCGTTAAAGAGGCTTGTTTGCACAAAGATGAAAGTACAACAATGAAATATATTAAGTTTATAGAGAATAATAAAACAATGAAAGAAGCCTCTGATGCATTTACTCATGCTTTCATGGGGTTGATGGGAGGTGATAAGGATGTCTGAACTAGATCTCAATATCAAAGGTTTGAGCTTAGGGACACACGAAACGCCTTGGGATTTAAAGGTCTTGTTATATAAGGGAGCTTCAAGTGTTAGACGTGATATCGTCATTCAGTATATCAATGAAGGTAAATTCGGAAACTTAATTGAAAGCAGGTTTTTTCTTGTAGGCAAACTTTATGACGTAATTGACTCTTACCTTATCAGAGGAATGTCTCAACACACAGTTAAAAGTTATCTTAGAAAGATATGGGTTTTTTATAACTGGTTAGATACTGCTGATATGTTATCTACGGAAGAAGCAATTATATCTACCTTTAAAGAATGGACTGAGCATTTAATAAATAGGGTTAGGGTTGATAAAGACATAGCTCAAATGACAGCTTATAAGTTAGCCTCTACAATAGCTAATTTAATTGCCAAAGCTTTAGTCTTACCAGGTGCTAGACCTGGATATAGTCTTATGCTAACAACGAGGCTCAAAAGGCCAAAAAAGACCAATAAGGTTTTAAGTACAGCGGCTGATAAACAAAATTTAGCAGAAACTTTTGAGTTTGGACGTACATTAACAACTATTTGCAATCATTTAGATATCAAAACTGTGCGCGGCAGCATACCTATAAAAATTCCACTCAATGAAGATAAATCTCTAACGGTTGCTTGTAGGTTACTTAAACCAGATTTAGATATTACAACAATAGAGCATAGCCGTATTAAAGAACAAGCTATTAATGCGCGCAAACCATTAGCAGAGAATATTAGTCTTTTAGAAAGCCCTAATAGATCACCAGTTCTTAACCTTCGAATTGAGTCAGAGTTGATGATATTTATAGCACAAACTGGTATGAATCTGTCGCAAGCAGTAGCTCTAAGCAGGTGTGATTACAGAT
>NZ_PJBY01000012.1:0-6998 GCF_002836005.1 Psychrobacter sp. Sarcosine-3u-12 | reverse complement strand
TTAATGTCATATGGTTTGTCGGGTCGATATTGTATGTGATGCTGGTGATTGCCTAGATGAAAACTGATTAGCCAACGTCGATTAGACAGTACGAGACCAATAAAAAATGAATAACTACATCATCAGACCTCAAGCAATCTATTTATTAGAACGTTACAGTTCACCCGTTTATTTTAAAGAGATGCGCGATGCTTTTGCGAATATGCTAGAAGCTGCTGAATACGCATTAGAACTGTTCGTCAATGATTTGCCCTTTGATTACCGAACGCGTCCTATTAACAGACAACCTGATATCGTCTGGGGCGAGCGGGTATTGCCAAACCTGCGTGATACTCTAGACAGCTTAAATGTTGGCTATCAAGAGCTGTTAAATGGCGATTTAATAGCAATAAGATATGGTGGTAATGTTGAGAGTGATTTTCGCGCTATCAGTATGGATTATGATACCGACTGGATGCCAGAGCAGCAACAATTGGATTATGAGAAGTGGCGCCAAGAGGCGAGTTTGCGTGCTTTTAATATGGAAATAACCAGTTATTTTGGTTGGTGTATTGGTGATTTAATGGAAGATTATAGTACTGAATCGCGAGGACCGCTTAACCCACCCGAATCGTGGCCTATTTATCGCCTCAATCCTCAATATAGCGTTGAATTAGATGAAGTTGTCCCTGTTGCAGGTATTTATGTACCTAGTAGAGCAGATGCCAGTGCTCAAGTGTTATTGGATGGCATGTTGGCAAATGAAGCCTATGTCGGTTATGACCCAGAAACCATGCAAGCGGTCGGTATGGCGCCTGTTACTTGGATGTTGGTTGAGCGTATCGCGGATAGTGGTGGTGATAGCCAGAATGTCGCGCCAAAACGCTTACGCTGCGAGTCGGGTAAGCCTTGTCCATTCACAGGCTACTGGTGGTCACCATCAAGTAAAGATATCAAACACTTCAAAGCAGGTGACATCATGCCAAAGATGAAGCGGCTTGAATGGCAAACCATTTGGTATTTTAACGAGACCAATCAGTTGGATGATTAAGATACATAACTTACGCCTTATCAATGACTAATAACAAATGAGCTTTACATATGGTAAATCATTCAATTCCAAAGACCTTATTTAAAATGTGGTTGTGTGTGTCCCTACTATTTACGATAGGAGTTAGTCAGTCGCAACTTGCTATGGCAGCTGACACTTCTTATGCTGATAATACGTCCAAGACCGCAGAAGAGTTGAGATTAGAGTATCTCGAAGCGCTTGAAGAAGAGCAGAACAAGCTATATTTTAAAAACTTTGCAACCAATCCTGATGATATTCCGATCAGTGAGTATGAAGGAGGGACAGATCGATACTTTGGCGATTTAATATTAGAAGGTGATGAGCTTATATTAAAAGTTTCAGGTGGTAAGCTACTTATTATTACCCGAAACGAGCGTCAAGAGCAGCTCAGGCAGCAACTTATACAGTTTGTATCAGAGCATAGTGAAGTGTCAGTCAAAGTTGGTATACAAGGTCTGATAAACCCAAGAAGTAATCAGACAACAGACAGTTTAGATGAATTGGTTCTTGTGAATTACAACGGTTTAGAAGCCAATGCCACTCATAATCTTTTTAAGATGCTTAAGGCATTGAATGATGAGGAATGAGGTTTGTACTTGATAAGAGTCTGCTCAAACTGCCACGACATTAAGGACAACTAAAAATGAGTGCATATCTTGTAGACATGGAAGGGCGGTTTCGATTGACCAAGAAGCCGCCATTTTTAACCCCTGGTTATCAAGCGGTAGGGCAGAAACTTGCAGACGTCAAAGGTATTCATGAGAAAGTGCCTTTGGATAAATATAAAACCTATGATGTGCCATTGCACCCGCAGCAAACGGTGGTGCAGTTTAACTCAACTTACTTAGAGACGACAGGGCGAAATGAGCGCCGACGAGGCGATGCTGTAGGATGGGGATTATTTTTAGGGTTTATAATAGTCTCAATGACTCCTTTTATTTATCACATATCAATTCAGCTGAATAATGATTTTAACTTCTTCTCTTTAGGAGTTGGAGTTTTTGGTATTGCTTCAATACTTATAACGTATGTTTTATTAATAAACATGCTCTCAACCGAGCTGTTTACCACATGGCATTCTCCGATCCGCTTTAACCGTAAAACTCGTAAGGTCTATGTTCGTCAATATAACCGTAAAGTAGAAGTATATAACTGGGATGACTTAACCTTTTTTATTGCTTATATCAATGAAGACAGAGACATCAGAGCGGTTACCTTTGATAAAAACGGCGAAACCATTACGGGTATGTTTGCACTTGCCTTTCAAAACAATGTCTTTGATAAAAGTTTAATCAGTTATTTTGAATTTATCCGTCGTTATATGGAAGGTGACGATCAGCAACTAAAAGAAGTCAAAGAGGCAGTACGCTACATCTATCCCATACATAAAAAACGTGAAACCCCGCTGATGTCATTTAAGCGTTTGATATTGAACGTAGTACATTACTCTCACGAAAACATGGAGTACCCTGAACGAACTTTTAGGTTTTACCCAGTGACAATAGTTATTCTACCTTTATTAGCTCTGCGTTATGTTGGCCGTGTGATCTCAATGCTGACCAGCTACCGCCATCAGTTTAGCAAAGCTATTGAAGCGGAATGTCAGATTGATCCTAATGACCCTTATGATTTGAACAAACATCTACCAGAAGGCAACCTTGAACAGAATAACGAGCCTATTTGGAAGACCATTGTTTACAGTGTAGGTGTTATTATTGCTACTATTATCATGCTGTTTATCGGTGCATTTATTATAGACATGATAGGCGCGGCAAGACCACATGGTGACTATCCGAGCATGGTCGATAAACTCTGGTATGTGATTGGTTTGGGGTGGTTGTCTTAATAAATCATTGGCTACCTTTTTATTACTGTATGTGATTGCTTAGATAAAAGTAATTAGGGATAATAACATGCAACTACGCGATGATTTCGCTACCCACCTTAGTAAGCTTCACAACCCTATTGACCGTCCTTATACCGCTATCGTTTATGGCTGTAAATCTGGTTTTGTAATCCTCATGATATACCAGCTCATTCTTCAACACGCCCCATATTGCTCTGTACCGACAAGCTTGCCTTGATTGGCTTTGTTATGCCAGTTTGATAGCGTTTGCATGGCAATACCTAACTGCTTTACAGTAGCTGAGATATTGCCATTATTATCTGCTATCTTCTTAACGGCTTCGGCTTTGAATTCGTTACTGTAGGTTCTTACTTTCTTAGTCATGATAAACTCCGATTAATACGCTTAGTTTACCAAGTTTAGGTGTACGGTTTCTTCAGCATAGCTCAATTACGACTTAGTAGCTCTTCATAGTCACGCCAAATTTCACAGGCACGAGCAAACGATACGTTTGGATACACGCCAAGCGATATACGTTTGTTTTTTAAATGGGTAGGGGACAGGTAGCGATAAACCCAAGATTTAGTGCCATTAGGTCTAACCATGAGATACAGCATGGGATGGTTTTTGACAGAGACCAGATATTCCTTGTCATCGACTTTATGACTGCTGATGCTGCGGTCGGAGCTGATAGGTTTGCGTGCTTCCATAACTGACACCCCAATGTACATTTAAAAACCAGTGTACATAGTAGTGTACATCAGATGCATGGATTGGGATAGATAGAGCAGGACAGTATAGAACGCCAGATACAACAAAGCCCCTGAGATCAGGGGCTTTAGTTATTCTATAAGATAGTATAGAACTATATAATGGTACCCGGAGCCGGACTTGAACCGGCACGCTATTGCTAGCGAGGGATTTTAAATCCCTTGTGTCTACCAATTTCACCACCCGGGCAAAAATTGTTTTATCTTTAACATAAGCTAGCTGATAGACCGTCTAGTTACTAGATAAGTGCTCGCTATTATAAGCGGTTATGCTAATAATGCAAGCCAAAATTAACGTAAAGTTAATAAATAATTGGAGGCTGGAGTCGGAATCGAACCGGCGTTAACGGAGTTGCAGTCCGCTGCATGACCACTCTGCCATCCAGCCAATCAAGGTGGCCTATATTAGCAAAAATATAATAAATTACAAGTCATTTTTTTGATAAACGCTCGTTATTTATTAGATTAAGAGTATTTAAGCATTATTCATGTTTATTTGAACCATTTAATCAAGCATATGCGCGCCTCGACAAGCTATTGCTTAGCGAGGTGTGTATAAAAAATAATACAGTCTAAGCTGTTAAATAATGTCTTTATTATTACGTTGGGCTTTTTTGATGTCGCGATAGGTGGCGGTGCAAATCAATACCAGCACCCCCAAGGTAATCGCTGGCCAGACTAAAATATATAATCCGTAGATAAGCGTGCTATCCATGTTGTCTCCTTATAGTATTCATTGATAGGTAACACTTAGCGAGTGACTTGCTAGGTGTTACCAGATATCCGTCAGGGCTACTGTTATTTAGCTCTTTGTTATGGGTGCTACTTTGGGCTTTTTATCGTAGTCACCAACACGTTGTTTGATCAGATCAAAGTCGAAATGTTCATCACCCATGAGACTGACGACCACACAAACGATAGTACTGGCACCGTAAGCGGTCAGTGAAGCGAGTAGGATCATGTACTGGCGTAAGAACCCAGTCGCAAACATTAACATCAGCACCAAGGTAATAGCAGCCGCGCCCATGCCAATCTTACGACCTAAGAAACCAAATACCATCAGACCGATGACCACCGCGCCACCGACACTGGCTAAGATTTCAAAGAATAAGGCGGTGATGCCAACAATAGGTATCAACTCAAAACGCGCCACACAGAATAATAAAAGCCCGACAATAACTGCTGAGGTAAAGGCGACGTTGGTCACACGATTCCAGAATACACTGGCGATGACAGGGAAAACAATTGCACCCCATAAGGCACCAACAAATACCAGCATCACTAGAATATCAAGCTTGAAGCTGGCAAAGATGAGTCCCGCTGCCGTCGCGACAATCATCGTGCCACGACCGACGAGCATCATAGTTTTTGGCTTGATGCCACCTTTTTTGGCGATATTTTTGGCATAAACATCAGCCATCATGATGGTTGATAGCGCCGACAAATCCGAGTCAGCTGTAGAAGATAACGAACCAATGACCAAAATAAAGAATAAGGCAATAAAGACCGGATGCAGATACATACTGACCATTTGTGGAATCAAGTTGTTCATATTGCCATCAAGTGGTTCGATGCCAATGGTCAAAGCCATTAAGCCAATCATACCAAGCCCAATGACGATACCGGCATAACCGACTGTGGCGGTAACAAATGTCGCCTTAATTTTAGTTTTATCAATGGCAAATAAGCGCTGGGTAATGGTTTGATTACCGATAGCATAGGCCAATACTGCGACAAAATAGGGTGCACCTTGCTGAAAAAAGGCTTCAGAGGAAAAGAAATCCTGCTGCTCTAAGGTCAAGTTCGATAGTCCGCTGACCATCACTTCGGGACCACCCATGGAGAATAGTACCGCTGGAATAATGATGACACCAATCGCCATTAAAGCGACCAATTGGGCAAAATCAGTAAAGACTGAAGCACGAAACCCTGAGGTTAAGGTATAGCTCAATACCCCGACACCCGCGATAATTACCCCTGTTTGGAATGATAATGGTGACAATACTGACACCAATGCCCCAGCAGCGGTAAAGTTGACCATCAAGCTAATTAAGCTGCCCATAAGGTTGGATATGGCTAAAATTAATTGGCTTGATGAGCCGTGGCGGGCGTGGATAAGCTCACCCAAGGTGTGACCGTTGGGAGCAAGCTCACGAAAGCGCATGCCAAAAGGGTAGATGAACAAAATCATCAGCGCACCCCAAAAGCCGTAATGTATCGGCCCTGATACGCCATATTTGTAGCCAGAGGTGGCAGCGGCATAAAATGAGGCGGCCCAAATCCACGTGGCCGTCATACTTGCTGCACCCATACCAAAGCCAACACCGTGACCTGCAACCATAAAACCGGTAGTAGATTCTTTGTCTTTTTTGATTAATAAAGATAAGAGATAGGTACCGCCGTAAAACGCCACTAATAATAAAATAATGGTCAGCGCCGAAAATTGGAACAATGACTCAGTTTTCAAATTCATACCTCGCAATTGTTTTAAATGAATAAAAGTTAGGCGGTATTCCTTAACCCCTAACCGTTGGAAATACATTTGTGCTTATTAGAGTTTTTATCATGAAAATGTGACTTATAAAACACATTGATAGAGCATGTACGATTCGCGCATATCAATAGCGATGACACAAACTGTCATGACAGATTAATAATAAAGTGAGGTGCAGCCGCGCTATTTTAGTAAGGATTATTAGCCATACTAGAAGTAAATAAAATAGTAGCGGCAACTCTCAATATGCGTCTGTTAATGGCTTAGCCATTACGCTGTCAAGTATGGATACTCGATAGTAGCTGGATGCTAAAAAAGACTCATGTAGCAAGTTCTTTTAGCAAAATACAGATAAGCTCTAAACCATAATCTTATGGCTTAAGCTAAATTTAGACAGCTTTATCAGCTGAAATAAGCAACGTTTAGGATAGCGTTTTATCCAGTCATTGCATGTGACGCATTGTCCGTGTTCATCATCCGCAGTAAAATTCCTTCGTTATAATCAACGAAAATTACTCACCATTGATAAATAAAACTACACCTATGTTAAATACATGTAACATGTTCGTGAACCAAGAGTAACCTATTATTTATGTAATCTCAAATTTATCCATACATAAACCTTCGCTAGCCATCGTTAAACGCTGACTAACGGGTGATTTTTTCATAGTAAGGTAGTAGGTAAATAAATGATTTTATTAGAATTAATAAAATGGAATGATATTAAAGAGTGGAAAGAACTGACTAAAATCCCCCTATGGCAGGATAGTTGTCACCCCTAAATATTAATCCAAATGGGGGGCACAAGGACCAATCATGCCAAGATATAGTGACGAT
>NZ_PJBY01000011.1:0-7117 GCF_002836005.1 Psychrobacter sp. Sarcosine-3u-12 | reverse complement strand
ATGTTTTATAAATCTTTCGATGGTTTTGCAGGTAATGAAACTAACTTTCACAAGACTATTGATATATTAGAAGGAGATCGCTACTTACCTCATTCATATTATTATGTTTACGCTCATGGTAGCAACCGCAGTATTTTATGGGTGAACACAAGAGATCTAGACCCAGTTCAAAGAGCTTTAAACATAACAAAATCAAAGAATCAGTACGTGACTATAAGTGGAAAAACTGAGTCTCAAAAACGTGATGCCATAAATAAATTCTATGAGTTTATTAGTTTAAATGGATATACAGATAGTCAGACTTTAGTTCTTTTATCTTGTAACGTTGGAAATGGTTTGACTAAAACTCTTGGTGAGTATATTGCTGCACATCCAAATATAGGTACAGTATATGCACCAACATCTTTAACTTGGTATAGCTCAGCTGACCCAAGTGTGAGCTCTTATGCTAGATGGATACATCCTGACACAGGTATGAAAACCCTACCAGAAAAAAAGCTGATGGGTCATTTCAGAATCTTTAATAGCGCTACAACAGTACGTAGTAGCAGGTAGGACTTATACTAATGAAAAAATTACTAATTCCATTAACAGCTGTACTTTTTTTATCCTCATGCGAGTCTTCTACAGCAACTAATCAAGGGACAAAAATGAATAGCTCTTATGATCAAGAAATTAAGTTACCAACTGATCGACGCTTAAGTTTTAATGAAGCAATGAATTTACGAGCTAGTGACCTAAATCTTAGGATTTATGACGAAGAAAGAATGGAACTACTGCACAAATATGCTAAAGACCCAAAGGAGATAAATGCTCAGTACGCATGGGCAACATATCAATTGTGGCATGTTGATAACCTTGATGTCGAAACGCAAGGTTATCAAAAAATATTTGAATTAGCGAAAATTGATCATCCTTACGCTTGTGCGGACGTTTATACTTGGAGCTATCAATTTGATAATGATTTTATCAAAAATACCATGAAAATAAATAAAAAAAATATTTTAGCTATTAAAGATAATTGTTTAGAGATTGCCTTAAAATATAACGCCAACTCTATAAAACACACCTTAATTGAAAAGTTTTTTTCTGACTATAGACGTGGAGATGAATATGATGATTACAACATTTTATCTTATAGGCTCATGCAAGATGTAGATAAGCAAGAATTAAATAGAGTCAAAGAATATCTACTCATGTATTTGTTCTCATGGGACAACCAGTTTATGAATAGTATTCCTAGTAACAATTTAGCTAATGGTAATCTAGTGAGTTTCTACCTCCAAATTTTGGCTTATGACCCTTATGATTTTAATGTAACTGAAGCCTGTGCTTGGTTAAAATATTACGATCAGGATTTTATACCTTACCTTAAAGAAAACAACCTTCCAAACTTAAAAATCATTCAAAAGAAACTTGTTAAATCTCTACCTATCTTAAGAGATAAAATTAAAGATACAGAAATTAATATTCAACAATGTCAGTCACGTTATATAGAAATTCGAGATACCAAACGTAACAATGATCCTTTTGAATTAGATTTTAACTAAAAATGTAGTGTGCTCAATAGATGGCGAAGCATTTGTCAGTATAGAATAAATTGCACAATCAGTTGAACACTATATAATAGATGGCGAAAAGTATAGATCATTTGGAGCTTGCGAAAAATTTAATATTGTTGAAAAACTAGTTTCAAATAGTAGTGACTGCCCTTCAAACATATCAGGTTGTTTTTGCAATAAAACAGGAAAACTACCAATGCAAGCTGGTTTTCTAAGTCATTCTCGTATAATAAAACATCATACTCCTAAGCTTGAAAGAATGAATTACACTCAAAAAATTAAAAAAATAATTTTGCATCGAACCGTCAATAGTTCTGCTCAATCAACATTTAATTCTTTTAATAGAGGGTCAAAACCATATGGTACACACTTTGTTGTAGACAAGGATGGTAAAATTTATCAAACAGCAAACTTGAATGCAAACTCCTATTCAGTAGGAATTGAAGTTGTAGGTATGCCCCTTGATAAGAATGGAAAACCAACAGAAAAAGAAAACGAAGCGCACGTCTTGCGATTTTTAAGTTACGGCTATAACAATATAGACACGCCTTTAACCTCTCTATTGAGCGACATTAAATCTGATAGAGTCGCTGAAAAAAATGATACGGGCAATACCTTTATAGACCAGTATCTCAATATGCTAGGCAGACTCATTAAAGGTTATTATCCGAAAGGCGAGGTTGTCGTGCGAAATACCGATCCTACCTATGAGAAATACCGTATGTTGGCTAAAGTTGATTATGTTAGTCCTAGCTTTTATACAGCCAAAAATCCGCAGCACTTTGATGTTAGTATCTTAAACCCAAGAGACAAAACAGCTGATGGTATCTATCATGCTTAAGGTATACCGCAATAAAAAAGTGTTGCACAAGTGATTAGTTTATCGCTTGTGTACTATTAGCCACGCAGCGAGCTGAGGTACTATAATCATAATTGCTCTTACCTTCGTGCTCTTTCTTTTCAGACTCATCAGTAGGCGTAGTTGGCAAACGTTTTATTCGCATGATAGTAATTGACCCGTTGGCTTGTATGTTTTGTGCCGAACCCCAATCAGCATTGACAGAGCGGACCACTTTTTCCGTTCCTGTCTTAGGGCCTTGCGGATTGTGTTCAGGACTATTGGCATAATAATCCTCGCTATACCAGTCAGTCATCCATTCAAGATTTTGATTGGTCATGTCATACAGTCCTAATGGATTCGGCGGGTATAAACCGACAGTAGTTATAGCTAGGCTGGTTCGATACTTACTTGAGAGTTCACTCATTTCGTCAAATGTAGCTATATTACGTCCACCATTTATCCATCCGTTATCGGTTGGGAATAGCACATATTTGCCACGATTACGTGCGGCATATTCCCACTGTGCTTCAGTCGATAGATTCATGGGTACGTCCAACTGCTGCCCGAGCCATTGGCAGTAATTTTGGGCAGTTTGCCAATTGATGCCAGCAGCGGCATTATCAAGGCGTACCTTAATGTTGTATTTTTGCATTCCTACTTTTTCTTGTCCCGTTGCCATACTATAGATATCGAAGTCACCATAAGTCGCTTTATAAGCATTCATGCTAAAGCTATCGAGCGTCACCTTGTGCAGTGGTTTATTGTCACTTTCACTCCTAATAGGGCCACCATCATTTATAGTGACTTTAGAACCGAAATCACCCATCTCATAGCTACCGCCTTCGATAAAGCGCATGTTTTCCTTTTGCTGCACTAGGAAGTCGTCTAGCTGTTTTTGTTCATCCGCAGTCAGATTACTACGAGTTTTCGGGATGCCGTCGCTATCAACCGAAGGCTCTTTGGCACAGGCAGTCATAGTAAATAGAGGTAATATAAACAAAGATACGAATAAAGGCTTAAGCGTCATAATAAGCTACAGTGATGTTTTGTTGAGAATTTAGAAGGATTATACTAATAATTTGCATGGATTGTCTAAGTAGAAATATTAAACTACTGTCGAGATAGATTGGGTTAATAACATATGTCAAAAGCTTGAGCTTATCCTGATCTATCCCAAAGGCATTGAGGTCGTGAAAAACACTGATGATAATTACGATATCTACAGTAAAATGGGCGATTACACCAGTCCAACCTTCTACGCCGCTGCCAATCCAGATCAGTATGATCAGTCAGTCTTTAATGGCTTTACAGATACATCACCAATCAACAGAGACGATCATGATACTTATGACGCCTAATCCAACAAATATTAATTCCTCTTTATGATATATGTTTATTTAAATTGATAACACAACGTGCAGATGTGAAAGCATTTTGATTCACATTAGGATCCTCAGATATTAATGGTGGATTAGGTTCTTTTTGGAACCTTTTAACAGTAACTGCACCTCCTGCATGTACATTACCTGCTGATCCTTCAGTAGCAGTCACACCTCGCAATACTTTTTCAGTGCCTGTCTTTGGTCCTTGCGGATTATGCTCTATACTCATAGCGTAATACTCTGGATCATACCAATCTATTATCCATTCGTAGTTTTGGTTAGATAGATCATAGAGTCCTAAAGGATTAGGAGGATAGAGTCCCAACATAGGAACCGCTAAAGAAGTGTTATATTTATCACTAAACTCTCTTTTTTCTTCATAAGTCCACATATTGCGTTCTGGATCTATTTCCCCGGTATCGGTTGGAAATAAGACATATTGTCCACGGTTACGCGCGGCATATTCCCACTGGGCTTCGGTTGGCAGATCCATTGGTACGTCTAGCTGTTGACCCAACCATTGACAGTAGTGCTGCGCGGTTTGCCAGTTGATACCAGCTGCTGCATTCGGTTGGCGTACGCCAATAGTTACCTCCTGCATTCCTTCCTGTTGTTGTCCGGTTGCCATACTATAGACATCGAAATCACCATAAGTGGCTTTATACGCATTCATACTAAAGCTATCAAGCGTGACCTTATGCAAGGGTTTGTTATCAGGTTGTCCAGTTAATGGCAGGCCATCCGTCCAGTCGAGCTTATGCCCAAAGTCACCCATCTCAAAGCTACCGCCTTCAATAAAGCGCATGTTCGCCTTTTGCTGGGCTAAGAAATCATCTAGCTGCTGTTGTTCATCCGCAGTCAGATCGCTACGAGTTTGCGGGACGCCATCACTATCTACCTTCGGTGTAGGTTCAGTGGCGCAGGCAGTCACAGTAAATAAAGGTAAGAGGAACAAAGATACGAATAGAGGTTTTAAAGTCATAACGGCTACAGTGATTTTTTGTTGAGAAGTTATGAGGATTATACTAATAATTCGATAGGATTGTCTAAATTGTTATATCAAACAATGATTGAGATAGGGAGGGGTGATAAATTGCATCAATGGGGCGAGTTTATCCTGATCTACCCCGATGGTATAGAAGTCGTCAAAAACACCAGTCCAAAGTACGATATCTATATCAAACATGGTCAATTTAATAATTATGAGCATTTTATGGCTAAGAATCCAGAACAATATGATCCAGCAGGGTTTGAGGACGATGACGACGATGATAGTTATATAGCTTAGCGATTAAAATACATAACTATCTATCTTGCTAATTTTTAGTTCAATGAAACAGGGGTGTTTGCGACACAACGTGCAGATGTTGCGCGATTCTGATTGATGCGTGGATTATTCTTTACAAGAGGCGGATTAGGTTCTCTTTGCCAGCGTTTTACGCTCACAGGACCCATCACCCTAATATTTCTAGCACTACCTTCATTAGCATCTACCCCTCGCAATACTTTTTCTTTGCCAGTTGATGGACCTTGCGGGTTGTGCTCTGGACTATCACCATAATACTGGGCATCGTACCAGTCGCTCATCCACTCGTAGTTCTGATTGGTCATATCATACAGTCCTAACGGATTAGGCGGATATAGACCCACTATAGGTATAGCGAGGCTGGTGTTGTACTTATTACTTAGTTCTTGCTTTTGCTTAAAAGTCCATACATTACGACCATCATCTATTTTGCCGTTATCGGTTGGGAATAGCACATACTGACCACGATTACGCGCAGCGTACTCCCACTGCGCTTCAGTTGGTAGATTCATGGGTACATTTAGCTGCTCCCCGAGCCATTGACAGTAATTTTGGGCTATTTGCCAATTGATACCAGCAGCGGCATCGGGCTGATGCAGTTCTATCACAGACTCTTGCATTCCCTCTTGTGGCTGTCCTGTCGCCATACTATAGATATCGAAATCACCATAAGTTGCCTTGTAGGCATTCATACTAAAGCTATCGAGTGTCACTTTATGTAGGGGTTTATTATCAGATTGTCCAGTTAATGGCAAACCATCGGTCCAGTCGAGCTTATGCCCAAAGTCGCCCATCTCAAAGCTGCCCCCTTCGATAAAACGCATGTTCGCCTTTTGCTTCGCTAAGAAGTCATTTAGTTGCTGTTGTTCAGCATCGGTTAAATTACTGCGAGTTTTCGGGATGCCGTCGCTATCAACCGAAGGCTCTTTGGCACAGGCAGTCATAGTAAATAGCGGCAAGATAAACAAAGATACGAATAGAGGTTTTAAAGTCATAACGGCTACAGTGATTTTTTGTTGAGAAGTTATGAGGATTATACTAATAATTTGATTGAATTGTCTAAGCAGAAATATTAAACTACTGTCGATAGATATTGGGTTAATAAAAAGGGTCAAAAACACCAGCCCAAATTATAATATCTGGTGTCATACCATCATCAAGTATTTATCAAACAGTGGTTACAGCGCACTGCTCAGCATATGCACTGTCATGCAATGAATCACAGTCACTTTTCAATACCCGATCATGGCTTTGATATCGCCCGCGACACTGGAGTTTGGGTATCAGCCACGTTACTTGACGCAGCTATTCCTTATTGCCCTTACCCTAGCAAACAGTCTTTTGTTAGCAGTACCTATCAAGGACTCACCCAAGCGCGTACTGGTGACACCAGTTTATCAGCCTCCCCCAGTTATGACTCCAGTGTCACCGATGACAACCTACAACAAACCATCACGACCCCCGTCTACTCAGGCATCAGCCCTCACGATGACGGAACTACCCTGCCACTGCGCTCATTGCAGCTGTCATCGGGCGCAACCCATGGCTGGCAATTCGCCCCACGGCTTGGACAATCCGTCCTGCTTAACCATTGGTACGGCGATATTGACAGTCCAGTGATTAGCAGATCGCTCTATGACGGTATCGGTATGGGCGATGTGGACGCAACAGACATCACTACTCGCGATGCGGGATTATCGAATAGACACAACTTGCAAGGCGGATCTTCTCCTCGTTGGCATGGTGGTGGCCTCGGACATTCGCAAATTAGTGAAGATGATGAGCATAGTGGATGGGTCTCTGGTATTGCTCAATATGGGCTGACTTCTGATTCTGAGGTAAGCCTAAGTTTCGATGAAACGCCTAATAAAGTCGGTCTGCAGTGGACGGTGAATACGGGCAGCAAAGCCAATGCTGAGACGCCGACCATCACTTCTAGCGCCACCTTTACCTCTGATGAGCATGTGCTTGAGCTTGGCGTGCTACGTCATCGCTTTAGTAATCATCAATCATCAGATAGTGGACA
>NZ_PJBY01000010.1:0-7484 GCF_002836005.1 Psychrobacter sp. Sarcosine-3u-12 | reverse complement strand
CGCTTGTGTCTTTATCTGGTTGCCACTCATTTGAGTTCTATACACACCCTAGTGAGGTGCTCTTCTTTTTTCAATCACTTTCGAAGTTGAGAGTGGGGTATGATATAGGTAATAAACAACATACCGTGTGCCATACCGATGTATTTCACACCTTCTGGAATGTCCATCATATATTTTAGTGGCATGGCGATGAAGAGCAATAATAAGAAAGAGGTGCCTTCTAGATAGCCTATAGTCAGCTGAATGTAAAAATGTTATGGATTTAAACGCGCTACTGGTATAAATTTTCTTTGCGTGCTGCTTACACAGAGGCTGCACAAAATTCATCCCAGTAGCACTGTATCATTTTTAAAGTGGGTTAACTAGACAGCTAAAAGGATAAAAAATGACCAAACCTAATCCAAGAGTATTAGAAGTAAAAGGCGTATTCGTTGAGCCTGCATCGGCGGCTTCAATCGGCGGTGCAATCCGTGATATTAAAGCAGGTAAAATCGCTGAAGGTTCGGTGATCGTTTGCACAGTGACGGGTAATGGTCTAAAAGATCCTGACACTGCGATCAAACAATGTGCCGATGCCGTGATGCTCACCATCAATGCCACATTGGATGATGTCAGAACATCAATCCTATCAAATATGGAAAAATAATTTTTCATGCTTTGCTCAGAAGAAAATACTTAAAAAGCCAACCAACTGCGGTTGGTTTTTTTTATTGCATCGTGCAGAATATAAACTGTATAAGAATAATTCCTATTTACAAACAATTTGATACAGTTTGATTTGTTTTGGTGCAAAATCAATAAATCGCCCAATATTTGTGCAATACAATAATGCTTCAAAGTTGGTTTTGTAAGTTATTGCAGTTTTATTGCAAAGAAATAAGATAAAACAGTAACTTAATAAAGTTGGCACGCCCTTTGCTATTTCAATAACAAGTTCAGAGTCAAATCATTTCGATTTGAACATTTGTAATAAACAGCTTGGGGGAATACCAACATGAACTTTAAACTTTCTACATTAGTGGCTGCATCTTTACTCACTTGTGCAAGTGGCTTGACTATGGCAGCTGAAAGCGATGTATCATTCTCTGGTACTGCAGCAATGACTTCAGATTACCGCTATCGTGGTATGACACAAACTGAAAGCGACCCTGCCGTTCAAGTTGGTTATGGATTAACCCATAGCTCTGGCTTATACGCAGGTGTCTGGGGCTCGAATGTCGGCTTTGGTAGCTCATTAGAGCTCGATCCATATGTAGGTTATAGCACTGAACTTGGCTCTTTGGCGTCTAAACCAGTTTTAGATGTCGGTTTATGGTACTACGGCTATCCAAGTGCTTCTGATTTGAATTGGCTTGAGCTGTATGCACGTCTAGGTTTTGCAGACACCATCACTGTTGGTGACAGTTTGCTTGCAAGCGTGAATTTCACTAATGATTTTTTTGGCTTAGATACTGATGCATGGTATTTAAACCTGACTTATAGCATGCCATTGAGCGCATCTTTCGGTGGTGTAGCAAGCTTAGGTTATACCACTGCTGACGATTATGATTTCAGTGATAACGCTAGTGGCGATGATAACTACATCGACTGGAAAGTTGGTGTGACTTACAGCTTTGCTTCTGTTGAAGACCTGTCAGCTGAGCTTGCTGCTGTCGGCACAAATATTGACGCCGACACCAACCCGTACAAACGTGGTGTAGAGACTGGTGCTGTATTTACAATTACTAAAGCATTCTAAGTTGTAAATAGCATAGGCTAGAAAATTAGCCTTGCGATAAAAAAATCCTGTCTTACTTCAAGGCAGGATTTTTTTATGGAGAATTGGTTCTAAATACGTCTTGGCATGTTAAATGCTTAATATTTATATCGAATAAAGATTGTTTGAATAGATTAAAAAGAAGGGGCTGTCCTAGATGAGTAAAATTATTTAGGATAGCACTATGAGAAAGAGTAAACTAAGTTGGTATAAACAAAGCAGACTCATCGAGTTATTTGTTGCCGGTTCTACCGCGAGAACAGCAGCAAGCCTAATTGGTGTTAATAAAACCACAGCCAGTTATTACTTTCATAGGCTAAGACTGCTTATTTACGAGAATAGGGGCTGTATAGAATTGAGAAAACATTGAAAAAAATAAGCAACGCCTTACTCTAATGTTTACCACAACAAAGAAATAAGGCATCACTTATGACTCGCACCAAGCTCAACGATGAACATTGGCACAAGCTATTTATTATATTGCGACAAATTAACGTATATAACAAGCCCAATCTAAGACGTACCGTTGAAGGCATGTTGTACCGCATACGAGTAGGCTGTCCATGGCGAGACTTACCTTCTTATTTTGGTCATTGGTCTAGCATATATCATCAATACCGTTACTGGCGTAAAACCGGTAAATGGCAAAAGCTCATGAAGGTAGTCACAGCAAACTATGATAGTGAATGGTTATTTATAGACGGTAGCGTGGTTAAAGCTCATCAGCATAGTACAGGCGCAGCCAGTCATCTTGATGAGGCCATTGGTAAAAGCGTTGCAGGTAATAGCAGCAAACTGCACTTAGTGGTCGATGCTTGTGGCAACCCTATACATGTTGAGCTGTCAGGTGGGCAAGTACATGACTCTAAGATGGCAAAGGCGTTGATATGTAGCACCATTAACAACCAGACTAAAGCGGTGATTGCAGACAGGGGCTACGATAGTAGCGATATTAGAGAGTGTATCTTCAAGCACTGTGCTCAGTCAGTCATACCTGTTAAGTCGAACTCTAAAAGCAGTAACGACACACTAGATTGGTATTTGTATCGTTGCCGTCATTTGGTAGAAAACGCTTTTGCTAGATTGAAACATTTTAGGGGCATTGCCACGCGATATGATAAGCTCAAAGATAGCTTTGCAGCGGCGGTAATGCTCGCTTGTGTCTTTATCTGGTTGCCCTTGATTTGAATTCTATACACACCCTAATACCCGCGCACGCATTGATAACGGCAAGCCGCGACTAAAGTATGATACCAGTGCACACCATGTGGCCATGATGGTCATCCATAGCAGCAAAGAGCCCTCGTGTCCGCCCCATGTCGCCGATAACTTATAGTACCAAGGCAACAGCGTATTGGAATGCTGCGCGACGTAACTGAGGCTAAAATCATTATAATAAAAACCTGCTATCAAAGCGCCAAATGACGTTATCATGGCGGCAAACTGTGCCCAAGCTAAGCTAGGGGCTAGTCGTTGCCAAGCAACTTGGTTATGAATAACACCAATAGTTGGCAGAATTACCTGCAATAACGCCAATACAAAAGCGGTAAGCAAGGCAAAATAGCCCAATTCTGTAATCAACATACGGTCTAACCTTATTTACTCTAATGCGGTTGCAGTTTACTGTGGCGGTGGAATTTTTATTATTAGAACCCACCCCGAAATCTGCTGCTATCTCTAGTTTTTAATTGATTTCGAAGGGTTTTATTTAACTACTTTAGGCGGATTTACCAGTGGAGGCGCGCCTTTAAAGCGCAGTAAACGTAACGCATTAAGAGTAACGATCACTGTTGCTCCAGCATCAGCTAGAACCGCAATCCATAGTCCAGTAATGCCGAATATGGTCGTGATCAGAAAGACGCCTTTGAGACCTAAAGCGAAAATGACGTTCTGATGAATGTTGCGCATGGTGGCACGTGAAAGTGCGATGAGATGAGCCATGTCCGTAACACGACTTTTTAATAATGCGATATCGGCCGTCTCAATGGCCACATCGGTACCACCACCCATCGCGATGCCAACATCGGCAGTTGCTAGCGCTGGCGCATCGTTAATACCATCACCAACCATCGCTATTTTGCGGTTGTTCTTCATCTCGTTAAGCAGGCGCAGTTTGTCCTCAGGCAACAGCTCAGCTTCCCATTCCACGTCTAAATTACTGGCAAGTGCTTGAGCGGTTAAGCGGTTGTCGCCTGTTAGCATGACGGAGCGCACACCCATCGCTTTGAGCTGAGCCACACCTTCATGAGCGTCGTCTCGTAATTCGTCTCTTAGCGCGATTAATCCAAGCACTTCACGGTTTTGCTCATCGAAAAGAACAGAGACGGTCTTACCCTCATTTTGCAGCGCCTCAATTTGCGCCTGTTGTGTGGATGAAATCAATGCCTCATCGGCTGCGTAAACAGGCGAACCGATAGCTAGCGCGCGCTCCGCGACAGTTGCGTGTACCGCTTTACCCGCAGTAGCAGAAGCTTTGGAAGCCACAGGTATAACAACTTTAGCGGCTTCAGCATGGCTGACAATGGCTTCAGCAAGTGGGTGACTAGAACCAGTCTCCACACTGGCAAAAAGTGCCAATATCTCATCTTGACCTTGAGAATTCTGACCTTGAATACTTGAGTCCTCTTGTGTAAAGGCAACAACATCGGTCACGCGTGGTTTGCCTTCAGTTAAAGTGCCTGTCTTGTCAAAAGCGACCGTCTTCACTTGGCCGATAGTTTCTAAAGCACTACCGCCTTTGATCAGCAAGCCACGGCGCGCACCAACAGCAAGACCAGAGGCGATGGCAGCGGGTGTTGATAGTACAAGAGCACAGGGACAGGCAATCAGCAACAGTGCTAGACCGCGATACAACCAAGTCGACCAATCTCCACCCATGGCTAACGGTGGAATGATAATAATTAGTGCGGCAATAGCCATCACTGCCGGTGTGTAATAGCGACTGAATTTCTCAATAAAACGGGCAGTGGGTGCTTTGGAGGCTTGCGCTTGCTCTACCAGCTCAATAATGCGCGAAATGGTGTTATCGGCGGCTGTCTTTTCTACGCGCACTTGGAGCACACCATCGATGTTAATTGACCCTGCAAATACATTGTCACCCATCGTCTTGGCAACAGGAACAGACTCTCCCGTCACGGGCGAATCATCAAGGCTGGACGCACCTTGAACAATGGAACCATCAGCAGATACCCTATCTCCAGGACGCACCAGCACAAGGTCATTCACTTGTAATGAAGTCGCTGGAACGTTACGCTGCCCACCTTGAGCATCAAGTAAAATTGCACTTTTCGGAACCAGCGATGATAAGGCTCTGATGCCAGCGCGAGCGCGATCAGCAGCGATACTCTCAAACAGTTCACCGATTGAGAACAAAAAGACAACTGCTGCGGCCTCTTCAGCTTCACCAATGATAAGTGCGCCAAGCACGGCGACGGACATCAGCGTTTCAATTGAAAAGAATGAACCTGTTTTAGCCAGTGCTAAGGCTTTGCGCGCAAATGGAAAAACGCCTACAATCACAGCGATGGCAAACACCCATATCCCATAAGCGGGCAACAGTAGTGACAGTGCATAAGCGCTGCCCATCAAAATACCGAGGCCAACAACCTGTTTGCCTTTTTGAGTTTGCCACCATTGCTTATCCTGCGGAGCCATCTGATTGTCGCTGTCAATATCAATAGCCGATACAGTTTGTTGACCAGTATTGGCAGAGATGCCGAACCCTAGGCTTTTGATTGTTTTTTCGATATCACTAGCCTGAGTCGGCGCACCAGGGGCTAAATTTAGCTCTAGCGTTTCTGTAGCGAAATTCAGCTGAACATCAGAAACCCCAGGCATACGTTTCAAAGCTGTTTCAATCTTGCCGATGCAACTGGCACAGTCCATACCTTCAATATGATATTTCATAATAATTTACCCTTTGAATAATGATATTATGAACCCTATAGTGGCTTTAGAGTCAAGGTTATTTATCTACAGTTTCGTAATTTTAATTTCTCTAGCGCTAGTCTTTACAGCCACTTTAATTATTTAAATCATAGAGGTTGTTATGACAATCAAAATTGGTGAGCTCGCTAAACGCACAGGTGCCACAGTAGAAACCATTCGCTATTATGAAAAAGAGCGTTTATTACCCGAGCCTTTTCGTAGCGAAGGGAATTATCGTTTATATAATGAAGAGCACATTGAGCGTCTACAATTTATCCTACATTGCCGTACGCTCGATATGGCTTTAGATGATGTGCGAATCTTACTTGAATACTGGGAGTCGCCTGACAAGGACTGCGGCGATGTGAATAACTTGCTAGATGAGCACATTCATGCTGTGGAAATACGAATGGAAGAACTGATGCACTTAAAGCATCACTTGACCGTTTTGCGCCAGAAATGTGCAAGTAGTGCACCAGCGTCATCATGTGGCATTTTAAACGCGCTTGTCGATAACTCCTGTCATGAGTAATGATATCAGTAGTGTTCATTTCTGACGGATCAAATCATGAAAGGTTAAATACGCCCTGATGTTAAGCACAAAAAAACCCAGCAATGATATTAAGATCACTACTGGGTTGGAGGAAATAACAACTATGTTGTGCTGACTTAGAAAGTCTTATTTATCATTCATAGCAAGGTAGATATTACGATCTGATGCGGATGCGTCATCCACGTATTTTGAATCGCGCCATGTCGTATAAGCATAGACACCACTGTATGGGCTGATGCTGTTCTGACGGAAATCAGAAATCCAATTTTCGCCATCAAATATTTGGATATGGCCATGCGGGCGCTTTGATGAGCGATCATAGACAATAACATCACCTACTTGGGTTGGCATATCATTACTGATTTTGCTAAAACCTGCTTTATCAAGCGTGCCACGAGTGGCGTACTGATAGGCTGAAGGATTGGGTGTAAATTCATAACCAGCTGATTGTAGTGCTTTACGTACGTAACGGGCACAATATCCAGAGCTGCCAGATAAAGCCACTTTTGAGGCGCGAGCAGCAGCGATAGCGGGGGCTGAATTGCTGTCAGGAACCTTATTGACTTGCTGCTGTTGTTTTTCAGCGTATAAGCGGCTGTTTAATGATGAAAGCTGATTCTCTTTTTGCTTGGCCTGCGCACTTAGGTTGCTAATTGCTTGACTAATTTCATCATTATTAGAAACATAAGCACCACTTTTGGTGCTATAGATGTTTTTTGATGAACCGTAGTTTGATGCCACAGAAGTATTGGTGATGGTATTATTTGTTTGAGAGATTGTGATAGCAGCACCACTCGTTTGTGCTATGCCCATACCCAGTACTGACAAAATCAATAAAGCCTGTTTCATAAATCTAATACCTACGGTTAATTCAAAATCGTCTGTTATCAACAACAGCGCAGTCAATTAAATCTCAATAACTCAAGTATATATATGTCATAGTGACTGATACTTCTGCTGCATATTATTCATATAAAAAATGATTATTGGCGATCACAGCTCATTGAAGTCTTACGAAGCTGTTACAAATCAAGCTGCTGACCAAAACACAAAGCCGACTTTAGCATAGGCTGTTTAGCCTGTCATCCCCCTTAAAAACCCCAAAAATACTTTTTTGATGTCGAAAAAATTGCTAATATCCCACATTTTACAATGTAAGTTTGTGTAACATGTACAGAATATAGCTGACTAGATTGACCACAATTTCTACTGTTTTATAAGCAAAAAAACGTCTGAGGGTTAAATCTA
>NZ_PJBY01000009.1:0-7625 GCF_002836005.1 Psychrobacter sp. Sarcosine-3u-12 | reverse complement strand
CACCAGATATTATAATTTGGGCTGGTGTTTTTGACCCTTTTTATTAACCCAATATTTCTCGACAGTAGTTTAATATTTCCACTTAGACAATCCATGCAAATTATTAGTATAATCCTCTAAATTCACAACAAAACATCACTGTAGCTCATTATGACTTTAAAACCTCTATCCGTACCTTTGTTTATTTTGCCCTTATTGACTATGACTGCCTGCGCCAAAGAACCTGCGACTTTAGCAGATAGTAACGGCGTCCCGCAAACCCGTAGCGATCTAACGGCAGATGAAAAAAAGCAGTTGGATAACTTCTTAGCCCAGCAAAAGGCGAATATGCGCTTTATTGAAGGCGGTAGCTATGAGATGGGCGACTTTGGTTCTAAGCTAGACTGGACGGAAGGTATGCCAATCTCTAGCGGTGGTGATAATAAGGCTTTACATAAGGTGTTACTTGATAGCTTTAGCATGAATGCTTATAAGGCAACTTATGGCGACTTCGATATCTATAGTATGGCGACTGGTCAGCCCAAAGAAGGGATGCAGGAGTACACCATAGAACTACATCAGCCTAATGCTGCTGCTGGTATCAACTGGCAAACTGCCCAGCACTACTGCCAATGGCTCGGCCAACAACTTGAGGTACAGATGAGTCTGCCGACTGAGGCACAATGGGAATACGCGGCACGTAATCGTGGTCAGTATGTGCTATTCCCAACGGATAATGGTGAGATAGATGATGGTCGAAATGTTTGGACTTCAGAACAAAAAAGAGACATGAATAGTAAATATAATACCTCGGTAACAGTTCCTATAATAGGTTTGTATCCGCCTAATCCATTAGGGTTATATGATATGACCAACCAAAACTATGAATGGATGATTGATTGGTATGATGCCAACTATTATGGGAATAGTCCTGAGAATAACCCCAAAGGTCCATCAACTGGTAAAGAAAAAGTATTGCGCAGTATCGATGCTAATGAAGGGAGTGCACGAAATATTAAGTTCATAGGTCCTGTAACTATAGGCCGCTGGCATAGAGAACCTAATCCACCTCTAATTGATGACGATTCTAAACTTAATCAGAATCGTACAACGTCTGCAAGATGTGTTGCTAATGCGTCGACTCCTCTAGTTTGACGCATAAAACAAGGAAAAATTAAGCTAAGTTTTTCTACTTAAACCATATAACTGTTGTCATCGTCTTCATCAAAACCTGCTGGATCATATCGTTCTGGATTTTTGGCCGCATAGAATTCATAGTCATTGACATTACCACGATTGATAAATATATCGTACTGCGGGCTGGTGTTTTTGACTACTTCTATACCATCAGGGTAGATCAGGATAAACTCGCCCCATTGATGCAATTTATCATCCCTCCCTATCTCAATCATTGTTTGATATAACAATTTAGACAATCCCAGCAAATTATTAGTATAATCCCCATAACTTCTCAACAAAACATCACTGTAGCCCGTTATGAATCTAAAGCCTCTATTCGTATCTTTGTTTATCTTACCGCTATTTACTATCACTGCCTGTGCTAAAGAACCTGCGACTTCAGCAAATAGTAGCGGCGTCCCGCAAACTCGTAGCGATCTAACAGCAGATGAAAAGCAGCAGTTAGATGAATTCCTAGTGCAGCAAAAGGAAAACATGCGCTTTATCGAAGGCGGTAGCTATGAGATGGGTGATTTCGGTTCTAAAGTCACTATAAATGATGGTGGCCCTATTAGGAGTGAAAGTGACAATAAACCACTGCACAAGGTGACGCTTGAGAGTTTTAGTATGAATGCTTATAAAACGACTTATAGTGACTTTGATATCTATAGTATGGCGACTAAACAAAAAAAAATTGGTATGCAAGATACTACGATAGAGCTACGTCAATCTAATGCTGCTGCTGGTGTAAACTGGCAAACGGCACAGCACTACTGTCAATGGCTTGGTCAACAGTTAGAGGTTCCAATGAGTCTACCAACCGAAGCGCAGTGGGAATATGCCGCACGCAATCGCGGTAAATATATATTATTTCCAACCGATAACGGTAAAATAAATGGTGGACACAATATATGGACGTTTGATGAGAAGTCAGCACTCTCAAGAAAATATAATACTAATTTAGCTATACCTATTGTAGGACTATATCCTCCTAATCCTTTGGGTCTGTATGACATGACCAATCAAAATAATGAATGGATGAATGACTGGTATAGCGAGGATTACTATGCCAACAGCCCTGAGCATAATCCCCAAGGCCCTGACACGGGTACTGAAAAAGTTTTGCGCTCAGTAAACGCTGAATGGGGTTCGGCACAAAACATACAAGCCAATGGGTCAATTACTCTAATGCGAATAAAACGCTTGCCTAATCCACCGTTGATAGAGGAAGCACAAGATGCTAATCAGAATGCTTTTACCTCAGCTCGCTGTGTCGTTAACTTTAATAAGCCAATTTCTTAAAAAGCGTTATGATTTGATTGGTTAGACATTATAAGTAACATCGTCATTTCTTTTGATTGGTGATATATCTGTATAATTATCAAAGGCGGAATGATCGTACTGGTCTGGATTGGCAGCGGCATAAAAGGTTGGACTGGTGTAGTCGCCCATTTTACTGTAAATATCATAATTAGCATCGGTGTTTTTGACCACTTCGATGCCTTTGATATAGATCAATATGAGTTCGTCTTTCTGACGCATTTTATTAACCCTAGCTATCTCAACCGTTGTTTAATACAACGACTTAGACAATAGACCAAAATTATGAGTATAATTACCTGAAATTATCAACAAAAAATCACTGTAGCTTATTATGAACCTAAAGCCTTTATTCGTATCTTTGTTTGTCTTGCCTTTATTTACTCTATCTGCCTGTGCTAAAACGCCTGCTATCTCGACGGACAGTAACGGCGTACCACAGACTCGTAGCAATCTAACAGATGAAGAACAGCAACAATTAGCAGACTTTTTAGCCACGCAAAAGACTAACATGCGCTTTATTAAAGGGGGTAGTTATGAGATGGGCGACTTTGGTCATAAGCTCGACTGGACCGATGGTCTGCCATTGACTGGACAGTCTGATAATAAGCCCCTACATCCAGTGACGCTCGATAGCTTTAGCATAAATGCCTACAAGGCAACTTATGGTAACTTTGATGTCTATAGTATGGCAACCGGACAAGAGAAAGTAGGGATGCAAAAAAATAATATTAAAATACGCCATCCTAGCGCTGCTGCTGGTATCAAATGGCAGACGGCGCAGCACTACTGCCAGTGGCTGGGGCAACAATTAGACATCCCCATGGGTCTACCAACCGAAGCCCAGTGGGAATATACAGCGCGTAATCTCGGACAATATGTATTATTTCCAACGGATACAGGAGATATAGATCCTGAACGTAATATGTGGACATATGAAGAGCAGCGTGAGCTAAGCGATAAGTATAATTCTTTTGTCCTTACAGTTCCTATTGTCGGATTGTACCCACCGAACCCTTTAGGACTCTATGATTTAGTCAACCAAAACTACGAATGGATGACGGATTGGTACGATCCAGAATATTATGCTAGTAGTCCAGAGAATAACCCCCAAGGTCCTAAGACAGGCATAAAGAAAGTACTGCGAGGTGTAGATGCTACTGAAGGATCAGCTGGTAATGTAAGTGCTGGAGGTGCAGTCACTATTAAACGATTTCAAAGAGAGCCAAATCCACCTTTAATTTCTAACAATTCTAATATAAATCAAGATAGAGCAACTTCTGCCCGCTGCGTGGCTAATTTAAGCAAGCCAATGTCATAAAGAAACATTACGATCTGATTGGTTAGACATTGTAAGTATCATCTTCATTTCTTTTAATTGGTGATGTATCTGTATAATCATCAAAGGCGGAATGATCGTACTGATCTGGATTGGCAGCGGCGTAGAAGGTTGGACTGGTGTAGTCGCCCATTTTACTGTAAATATCGTAATTAGCATCGGTATTTTTGACCACTTCTATGCCTTTAGGATAGCTGGGTTTGACCTTTTGGCGCATGGTTATATACGCATCTACATAGTAGCTACCTGTATTATGCTTTACTGTGCTGTTTGAATTGATCATTGCTAGAACAGCGGCTTCATCTGCTAGTCCTACACCGTAGTTTAGCAAGCGAATGATATCGCCTTCGTTTTTACCCAAACTCCCTTTTGCTCCGTTAACAGTCATATGCTGTAGCGTATTGCGCCATTCAGGAGATGTGGTAACGGTAGCAAAGATGACAATAATAGCTTGCTTGCGATACTCTAATAAGTCTAAATCAATATCGATAGGTATTGTACTTCTAACACTAGCAGTAGGCAGGTCTTCAATATGACTTACCTTAGCATGCCGAGTCAGTTGATAGAGCAGCATACCTTTAGCTTCAGGCGTTGCATATTTAAGCCAATCGTCATCTCGTTTACTGATAATGCGCCGCGCCAACTCAATTCGTGCTTTATCAGTATC
The DNA here is from genome assembly GCF_002836005.1 of Psychrobacter sp. Sarcosine-3u-12. Lineage (NCBI taxonomy): Bacteria > Pseudomonadati > Pseudomonadota > Gammaproteobacteria > Moraxellales > Moraxellaceae > Psychrobacter > Psychrobacter sp. Sarcosine-3u-12. The sequence goes on along the minus strand of NZ_PJBY01000009.1, from coordinate 3,141 downwards.
TATATAGGTTAAAAAGTTATCAAAATCGTCTGTTATTTCTTGTAATGATTGCGTGATTTTTGAATCTTTGCCCAGTACCAATACTGATAGCTGACTTATTGCTGCAAAAGCAGCTCCTTGGATATAAACTAAAGTTCGAAACCCTGCATGCAAGAGCTGATAAGACAACCAGCGTATAAATTCCGCAATCAATGCAGAGTCTATCTCAAACTCCATACCGCCTTTACCACCAAGTCCAAAACATAGCGCCGCTTGCGCCCGTACTTTAAACTTTCCACCTTGATAAAAGATATAGAAACTGCCTTTAAGTCCAACGCCCGCACTACCTGCGATAGTGCCTGACACTTTGGCAAAAGATCTAAAGTCTTTTACCTCAGGGTTTAGCCACTCGATACTGCCAGCAGGCGTGATGCCTGCCTCAGCACCCGCAAAGGCATCGACGCCAATATCAGCTTTGGTATTAGAGTTGGCATCCATGACCTCAACAGGCTCATAGCTGCGTTCGACATCGAATTTACGTTGTTTATTTGCCGCATCCCACATATTCGCCGCCGTCTGTCTCGGTGCGCGGCTGGCGGATACGAGCTTTTGAGAGCCGCCTTCAAACTTAATGGAGGCAGAGCCTGCAATGCTCGCTTTTACTCCTGTAAATCCATAAAAGTCGCAAGACACAATAAAGCGGATAGCGCCTAAGTCTATTTCACCAGCAGCTTCAAACTCTGCATGTAATCGCCAGCCGTCTTTTGAAGGTATTGCCATTCTCGTCTCGATATTACCTTCGCAAAGTACTAGCTTGCCACTCACATCAAACCCACCACTAAGCTCTATATCACCTTCTTTAGGATTCCATTCTGCTGAGCCACTAGCTGATGCTCCGCCAACGGCACGTAACCACTGAGCATTGATATCGACATCTAACTTTTCTGATATTTGGATAGAACGACTAAGCTCATTGGCAGAATTAATGAGACTATCACTTAAAAAGCTCAAATCTAAATCTTTACTGTACTGCTCAGATTCCCATTCTTTCTCAACGGATAAAGAGATATTCTTGATACTATCGACGAGTCCGGCTACATCTAATGACTCAGGACTGGCCGAAATACCGACACCACTACCTGTTTCAAGACTGATACTATAATCTGTCTGATTAATACGATTATTACGATACCGTAGATAAGCATCATTTTCTAGATAACGTCTGACTAAGCGAGTATTACCTCTACCTCTGTCGTTTCCAGCGTAGCGCTCTACTAAAAACACTTCTTTTAAGTCAGATTTCGTTGCAAAGCTACCATTAAGCTTTTCTTTTACCGCATCCTCAGCGATACCTAACGCATCCTCTATTTTTTGTATCTCTTTAATCGATCTACCCTGCTGATAAGCTCCCTCTAGTCTTGCTCGTTGCTGATAGCTCATTTGCACCAGCTTTCCAAGTTCAGCAGATACTGACTCAAATTGTTTAAAATCTTTTGGCTTTAAAATCAGTAGTTCACGTTTTCCAAGATCATAAACGATAGGCAGCTTGCTTTTACTTCCAAGCATAGCTTCAATGTTAGGTTTGTCTGGTACCGTACTGCAAGTCTGCGTTTTGATCTCAATGATGTGATAAGGGTCTTCGCCTTGATGCTTGGGAATGACTACTTCTTTCTCTTTTAAGGTCAGCTCACAGCCTGCAAGAGATACTTTGACACTGCGGACAAAGTTTTGAATAAAAGGGGCGATACGTCCATGTTTATCAGTCGTTCTCGTATCGCCTTTCTTTTTTCCATTTTCATCAACCAGCCAAACTTTAACGTTGGCAATGCCTTTATTTTTATTATTAACAACTTTAAAGCCAACATAGGTTTCTAGGCATATCGCATAAAGTGTTGTTCCGTCATATTTTACTGTTGGGCTTTGTGAATCTTTATACTTTTTACGAATAATAGGTATGATATAAGTTGACGAGTTTTTCGGTTTTATTTGTATCTGATAGCCTTGATTCTTTATCGCTTGAAAAGCTGATGTCATACCGCTTTTATCTGTTCTTCCAACTTTTATATCTTTACCTTTATTAAATACTTTGTAGTTGAGATCAGAGATGGTATTACTCTTAGTAGATCCATCTTGATCAAGGTACTCGTAGAGCACAAGAAAGTTCAAAGGGTTTTTTGAACTTACTTTGAGCAAATGTGTTTGACCAACGCTTTGAGTATCTTTATTCAACACTTTAATGTGCGCTTGACCACCATCATAATAAAAGAAAGTATTTTTTGGATATAATTTGGATATTTTAATACCAGTTTTGATAACGCCATCAGAATTTGTCGTAAATGACTTCTCTTTTAGACCAGTACTAGTATTATGAGCAACTACTATTTTTTCGTACTGAGCAGGAGATCCATTGCTAGTAATCACTTTAATATCTAGGTTTTCAGCCATTACTTGTCATCCTCAAAGCTTAATGTAAACCCTTTGTGTTCGTCACCAACGATATGTATACCGACTTCTTCAGGGGTATCAGTGATTACTTGCTCAGTACGACCTTGCGCATCTGTCTTACCACTTTTGACCGTACCGTCTTCCATAAATAATAGATACTCAGTATTAGCGATAGGTTCTCCGAACATGTCTTTTGCGACATAAGTCAGATAAGACTTAACCTCTGAGCCACCTAGAGATGGCAGTGTTGGTGTAATGTTCGCCCCCGCAACCAAACCCTTCTTCACCGCCTGCACTTTAATCACCCCCGGACACACCAGCTTAATGCCGCTATCATCTATCGTAATCGACGCACCCGCACTCGTTTGTAGCTTAATACGCTTCGGACTCGACACATTCACCTGTCCTGACTCACTACCAATCGTCATGCTTTGTTGACTGTGTAATTGCAATTCACCACCCTGTGCTTGTATCGCTAGTGGCTCTCTATTGGCACTGATATTTAAGCCTGATAGATCGACTTGACCACCAACCCCAGAGAGCGAGTCAATCGTATTTGCCGTCAGCGTATAATTGCCTGCCACCACATCCGACTGAGTAGCGCCTGATTGCCTAACGATCGTCTTTGCCGTCCATAGCGTATTGCTGGCTGCCGCTAAGATACTGTCTTTGCTGACTAACATGACATCGGCTGCGCCAAGTACTTCCGTATTTAAT
>NZ_PJBY01000008.1:0-8747 GCF_002836005.1 Psychrobacter sp. Sarcosine-3u-12 | reverse complement strand
AAATTAAGATATTGGTCTTTTAACTTACGGTTATTTACTACCACAAACCATGCGCTTTGATTTCAGCGACTTTAGCAATTTACCACACTAGCCCTAGCAAAACCATTAAACCTCGATAACATAAACGAGATTTTAGGCACTGCGTACGCAAGACTAAACTAGTGGAAGAAACGTATAAAATATAGAAAAAAGTTAAACCCACATAATGTTCATAAATTACACCACGCTTTTATCTCGATATAAATAGCAAATCATAACGCTGTTATTAAGTCTCAACCAACCACTTAAACACGATACAACTGCTCAGAATTTAAAAAAACCTCGTAAGCGTTGCGCTACGAGGTTTCTTTTATTTGAATCAAAATAATTAGAATTAGATAGCATTTGCACAGAGTGTCAAAAAAACACCATCAAATCATAGGAGATAAGCACAAGCGTTTAACCCATAGGAGCAGAATCTGACATGATTGTCTTCTTATGAGTTTGATGGGTCTGTATTCGACTGATAGTCACCCCTGTGAAGCCAAACAGAATTGTAAGTAGTAGCGATAAATAACAGAAAAAGGCATAAGGCAGATAATCAAGTACGGGAACGCCCAATGCTTGGCTGATAAACACTCCACACACACTCCAAGGTACCAATGGATTAATCACCGTACCGGCATCTTCAATGGTACGCGATAGGTTTTTTGGGTGTAGGTTTAAACGCTCGAACGTTGGTCGGAAGGCGGTTCCTGATAATAAGATACTCAAGTACTGCTCACCAATAAGTACGTTGATGCTTAAAGCCGACATGGCAGCAGCAAAAATAGCACGCCCTGCTGTCGTTAAATTGTCTTTAATACCTGATAATAATGCTGGCAAGATACCCAATGCTGTCAGCAAGCCACCAAGACTGAGCGCTAATATCACAATCGCTTGGGTAAAGAACATGCTTTGGACACCGCCGCGCGATAGCATGCCGCCTACCTCGCCCAACTCTAATGACTCAGCAGGGGCATAGCCTGCAAACAGATAACCACCCAACTGACCAAAGCTTGGCGAGCTATGTAAGTAAGTAATAATCAATGCCGCAGCGATGGTACAGATGATGGTATAAATGGCATTGACGCGGAATATCGCCAGTCCTACTAGCACGACGAAAGGCAATACGGCGTAACCATGTACCAAGCCACTTTCAATTAACTGTCCTTGCAGCACTCTTACTTGACTTAAGTCAGAGCCAACCGTTTGCCCAGAGAAGAACCAAAACAATATCACCGTCATTATCCAAGCCGGCACAGTGGTATACATCATATTGCGAATATGGTCAAACAAATCAATGCCAACAACCGATGAGGCAATGGTACAAGTATCCGATAATGGCGACATTTTATCACCAAAAAATGCTCCAGATACCACCGCACCAGCGGCAATCGCCACATTGGCATCAAAGGCATTGCTCATCCCTATGAAAGCCACGCCAAGGGTGGCGGCCGTGGTCAAACTACTGCCCAAGGCAATACCGATAATAGATGTCAATACAAAGGCTGAGATATAATAATACTCTGGCGATATCAGCTGAAAACCAAAATACATCAGCGTCGGAATGGCACCAGACATCATCAAGGCGGCGATCATCAAACCAATAAAAAAGAATAAATAAATCGCACCGATACCGCGCATGACGCCAGACGCCATTTGCGCTTGCATATCATCGAAGCTTAAACCTTTGAACAGACCGATGGCTAGTAGCACACAGATGGCGAGTATCAATGATAAATGCGGCACCCAGCCAAAGCCAATCATGGTAACGCCCATGATGGCGATGACAATGGCAGAAATCATAAACGCCAGTTGCGGTGAAATTTGGGTGAGTATTTTTGGTGGCATCACACATCCTTAGCTTGCCAGTGGATTCTGACGTTGGGGTTGGCTTTGGGTTGGACAAGTTTAATGAGTTGCAATGATTATTGCTACCCTCGTCATTTACCCAGTAGGCTATCAGTCTTCGCGGCCATGACAAAATCATTGCGAGGCAAACCTTATTTGGTAGACATTCCACTTATTACTTTACAAGGGCTATTTATTGAACAAGTGACCATTGCTTTTAAGCAGTTTTTACAGTCGTATTTTGATGATCATTTCGATAATTTTCACAGTGATTGACATAAGCCACTGGCAGGCTGCTTAAATCGTTATCAACTCTAGGGCGCGTCCTCAATTCAAGCGCTTGTCTCTAAAGGGGCTAAAAATAAATCTTGCGTTGAGTTAATTATTGATTTGGATTATGCTTTTTGTCCGCAAGACTCATATTTTTGTAAGGACACAGAATGTTTAGACATGTAGAATATTATGCTGGTGACCCTATTTTAGGATTGATGGACCAGTTTTTTGCTGACCCCAATCCCGATAAAGTCAATTTGGGCATCGGTATCTATTACGATGAAGAAGGTGTATTGCCCGTATTAGACTGCGTCAAAACTGCCGAACAGCAGATTGCAGATTCAATCTCTCCGCGCCCTTATTTGCCGATGGCAGGTCTGGCTGGACATCGTAGCGCTTGTCAGAATTTACTGTTTGGTAAAGGGGCTCAGGTATTGACTGAGGGCCGTGTGGCGACGATAGCGACTCTCGGGGGTTCTGGTGCACTAAAAGTTGGTGCTGAATTTATACATCAGTGGCTACCTCAGTCGAAGTGCTACGTCAGCGACCCAACATGGAGCAATCATATTGCTATTTTTGCAGGTTGTGACGTAGAGGTTGGCAGTTATCCTTACTACGATAAAGCCAGCAGTAGCATCAAGTTCGATGAGATGATCCGCTTTTTTGAAACCTTGAATAAACACGATGTGGTGTTGTTGCACCCTTGCTGCCATAACCCAACCGGTATGGATTTGACAAAGCAGCAATGGGATAAAGTGCTAGAGGTAATAAAGCAGCGTGAGCTAATTCCATTTATGGACATCGCTTATCAAGGCTTTGGCGAAGATATGGACAGCGACGCGTATGCTATTCGTAAAGCAGTTGAGATGAATTTGACGGTGTTCGTGAGTAACTCCTACTCCAAAAACTTATCACTGTATGGTGAGCGTGTTGGCGGTCTTTCCGTCGTTTGTCCGACAGTAGACGAAACTGAGCGCGTCTTTGGTCAGTTGAACTTTATTGTTCGTCGTATCTATACCAGTCCACCCTCCCATGGCGGCCGCGTGGTTGATATCGTCATGAATGATGAGGAACTATATCAGCAGTGGGTTGGTGAAGTTTATGGAATGCGCGACCGTATCAAAGCTATGCGCTTAAAGCTCAAATCGGTATTAGAATCCAAACTACCTGAGCGTAATTTTGATTACATTACTCGTCAAAACGGCATGTTTAGCTTTACCGGCTTAACAGTTGAGCAAATCGAGCGCTTACAAAGCGAATTTGGTATTTACCTAGTCTCTAACTCACGTATGTGTGTGGCAGGCTTAAACGTCAGTAACATTGATTACGTAGCCAATGCCATGGTAGAGGTCTTACAAGAAACCTCAACCGATTAGGCTTGGTAGCCAAATTTTTAATAGAACTATTTACTAAAAAAGCTGAGCCATTGCTCGGCTTTTTGCATTTATGAATGCATCTGCACTTAGATAACATTGGGGCACATCTTTAATTCAATCGATGACCATTTAAATGCTAAAAAACTACTATTTTAAAGCGCTCACTGCAGTATGCTCATCCGTCCTAGCTTCTTAGTATTCGTATTTCTATCCAGAAAGACTTTAAAATCAGTTTCACCTCACATTTGGTATTGCACTTCATGTGTTAATCTAAGTAACTAAAAAATAAAATGACAGGCTAAGGCGCTGTCAATGACACATACAACTGAGCGATGTGCTGTAAATATTTCATCGCAGGATCGCTTCTAACATTTATTTCACTATAATATTTTATATATGCAAATTATTGGTTGTATAGCGGTCAACTGTTGGCTATTCTTGGTATAGGCATTGTTATATCTCAAATTTAGAATTGATTTTTATTTATTAATTCTAAATCAACATACTGTTTTATTCATTAAAATAAGGTTGAAAATTATGAGTGATACACCTTCATCAAATAATAATAAAGACGCTCTACCATCCGATGCCGCTGAAGATGTTTATGATTTAGCCATATCGGCCAGAGAGGAAACAGAAACCTGTAGAAAAATTGCACCGATAGTGGTCAAAAAACTGTCAGCGCTATCACTATTTAGAATGGGGTTGCCAAAGTCGTTGGGAGGATGGCAAGGCAATCCTGTAGAAACGCTAAAAGCTTATGAGACGCTGGCCAGTGCTGAGGCCTCAGTATCATGGATTGTTTGGAACAATCATTTGGCTTGCACATTTGGACGATTTTTGGACGAGCCTAGTATGCAGGAAATATACAGTGACCCCTCTCATGTCTATGCCAACTCAGCACGCCCTGAAGGGATTGCTAAGCAAACAGCAGAAGGCTATACGGTCTCAGGTCAATGGACATTAGTATCAGGGTGTGAGTTGGCCGACTGGTTTGTGCTACGTTGCTTGGTAATTTCCGAAGGCTCACCCACCACCCTTGGGCCGGGCGCAAATTTAAAACTGTTCTTTATTCCAAAAGAAGATGTTGAAGTGATTGATACTTGGCATGTTGGCGGCCTAAACGGTACAGGCAGTCACGATATCGTCGTTAAAAACGCTTTTGTAAAATCGGACTATGCGGTCGGATTTGATAGTCCGGTTGCCATCGACAACGCCTATAATCGCCTACCGATTGGTTGTATTAATGCAGCTGGCTGTGCAGCGATGGCACTGGGCGTCTTAAAAGCAGCGACAGATGAGTTAATCCAAATTTGCCTAGAGAAAGTAACGCCCGGTAAAAGCCCAGATTTGCGTGATCGAGCAGCGGTACAAGCGACTATCGCTAAGAGCAAAACACTTTTGGCCTCTAGGCGCGTGCAATTACACAATAGTGTCGAGGTAATATGGGATGCAGCGCAGCAACAAAACAGCTTTACCGATATACAGCTGGCTGATGTGTGGGCAGCAGCCTGTGAGGCAGCACGAGAAGCCCGAGCCATGATATCGGAGATTTACGCAGTTGCTGGTACGGTCTCGCTATATAAAAAACATAGGATAGAGAGAGCGCATCGAGACATTCATGCTATTTTACAGCATGGGATTATTCAGCCACATTGGATGGATCAAGCCGGTATGGCTTACGTCGGACTGACCCCAAATGCCGCCATGTTCAGAGTATAAAATTGCTTTTATGATAATAGACAAGCCCTCATAAAATGAGGGATTTTTATCGCTTTGCTATTCAGCCAAAGAAAAAAAATCATTGTTAAAAATTATATAGTGGCTACCAAATCATCACTCTAAAAACTTATGAATTCTCAGGTTGCAAAAAAGCAAGACATCTAATGCCTTGCTTTTTTATGATTAACGAATTGCTTTATTCGATACTGCGCTTGATTTCTTTAATCAAAATGGAAACCAGCACCAATCGAGCCGCCAGCATTACCTTGGGTATCAGCGGTGCCGTTTACCTTCATGACCCAACGACCATCATTGGACAATTTCGAGAAGCCAATCGCCACTGCGCTTTCTCCGTTATAAGTACCAATACCACCGCCGATTAATGACTTACCTGGAATAAAGGCTTGTGGTAATGAAGACATGGCCATGGCTGCCGAGATACCCGCGTTTGCATCATCTTCGACTTCACCAATTTTGTAGCCTAGATCGCTCATGTTATTATTGAGCCTGCTATCAAGTGCACTTAATTGACCGAAATTGACGGCATCTGTGGCTTCTGTAGCATTGGCAACCCCGGTAATGCGGCTATCGCCTGCATTGATACCGCTTGCAGTCATACTAGGTCCGCCGACAATCGTGACGCCATTGTTATTAATGGATGTATTGCCAGTCTTGACACTATCTACGTTGATGTTGCCGTTTAGATCAAACTTAATACTACTGCCTGCTGCTGTAGTGCTGATGTTATTGCCACCTGTGAAGGTGAGGACACTGTCATCGCCTACTGGTTTGTTGATGGTAGCGCCGCTATCTGCACCAAAATTGAGACCCGCATCTATTTTGTCCTTATTCACTTTAATGTTGGTCGTGTTGGTTTCGATATTCGTGGTATTCGTTACGATATCGGCCGTATTGGTGGCAATGTTCGTGGTATTGGTTTGGATATTCGTAGTATTGGTCTGGATGCTTTCATTGATTATAACTTCACCTTGCTTGATAGAAGCTATTGCACCATCGATACTATTTTGACCAGTACCACCAATATTATTGTTCGTAAAGGTTCCATCTACAGGATTGTAGACTGTATCTCCTCCAATAATACTACTGATACCAGTGCCTTGAGCGTAGAGCTGACCACCGTTGATGGCATCTTTACTACCTTCAGAGACAGCACCATTCATCACGTTTGTAATCTGAGTATCGGCAGCATTGATACCGGCTTTGGTGACACTAGGTCCGCCTGCGATAGTCAGACCATTATTGTCAATAACGGTGTCACCCGCTGTGACGCTATCTACATTTAGGTCTGGGTTTAAATCAAAGCTAATATCATTTGCGTCTACCGCTCGGCCAGCTTGACTTGCTACACCACCATTTGCCGACGTTCTAGAAATAGTAATGTTTCCATCTCTGCTGTTCATATCAACAGCGCTTCCCTGTTTTACCATGGTAGCGGTATCACTTTGTGCACTTAATGCCCAACCTCTGTCTAAGGCAAACGTCGTCGCGTTCAACTGTCCCACAGTCGCCGCATCTGTGTCTGCCATACCGGCAGCTACATTGGTGATTCTATTAAAACCATTGTCAAGACCACCACTACTCAGTCTAACCGTTCTACCGGGACCATTGTCAGTAAAGGTAAAGCCATTGCTGTTCATAATGCTATCACCAATCTGCATGCTACCCTCATTGCCTAAGTTCAGCTGGTTATTCAGTTTTACTTGAACACCCGTTGCCGAGGCCATCGTCGTAATATTGCTATCACCCGTGACGTTGATGGTATCACCTAAAGCAAACTGCTGGTCGTTGGCACTATTGCCATCACCGATTTTGATGCCTTTAGCCACGAGACTATTGGTTGCTGACAATTGGTCGAAGTTTACCGCATCCTTACCTGTGGTCGCTTCTGCAACGTTAGTAATTTTATTGCCACCATTGTTTAGACCATTGGCTGAGATGCTGACACCGCTACCAAAGTTTGCGCTGTTAAGACCAGTTAAATCTTTCGCAAGTTTCACGGTCAATGTGCTGGTACCGTCAGCAACGACGCCAATGTTGTTGCCATTTGACAAGTCACTTGCCACGGTCGCGCCACCTTTGACTGTCAGCTTGTCACCAAGCTGACGATTAACGGTAGTACCCGTGTCACCATCGAAATCAAAACCTTTATCGATGGTCGTAGTCGTGGCTTGTAGTTGACCAAAGTTTACGGCATCGCTGGCTATTGTACCGTTAGCGACATTGGTAATTTGATTGCCACCATTGTCTAGCCCACTATTACTGATTCTGACCGTTTGATTAGTCCCACCCGTGAATGTGACACCATCAGCGTTGACGACTGTAGTTCCTGTGGTCAAGCTGGTTGAGACTAAATCGGCAGCAGTAGCAACTTTGATACCACCATTGTCAGCGGTCAAGACAATATTGTCACCAGTAATAAAGTTGGCTGTATTATTGTCTTTATCCAAAGTCTTGACATCAGCACCATTGATTTGTGTCACTACCGTTTGCATCGCACTATCGGCTTTTACCAAGCTTGCCTTACTACCTTCGCTTAGATCAACTTGATAGTCGGTGATATTGGTATCAGGATCTTTGACACTAGTGCTAACTGTTAGTGCATTAGCATCTGCAGTAGAAACACTGGTGCCATTGGCATTGACAGTATAGACATCCTGTCCAGTATCGCTATCGGTTGAAAAGTCAACACTGGCGACATTCGTACCTTTAACTACTTTGGTTCTCGCTCCTGCGGCTGCCATCTGTACATCACCAATATTCGCCGCATTGGTTTCCGTTGTGCCACCGCTAGCCACGCCTGAGATGACTTTATCACCTGCGTTGATACCAGTAGATGAGATACTAACGCCGCTATTAAAGCTTGCGCTATCCAGACCTGTTAAGTTGTTGGCTAAGCCAAGTTTGATTCCATCACCCGTTGATAAGCCAGTGGTGGTTAAATTGCTGTCTGTATCAAACTTAATTTCTTCACCCAAGGCGAAGGTTTTTTTGAGGGTACCACCGCTACTTGCATCATTCACGTTAAACTTGATGCCTTTAGCAATATTGTCAGTGTTGGTGTCAATATTGGTGGTATTGGTTGAGATGTTGTTAGTATTGGTCGTGACTTGTTGGTTGGTCTGGAACAGCTGACCACCATTGATGGCGTCTTGACTATTTAGACTAACCGTACCATTAGAAACATTGATGACTTTTTTATTACCGGCATTAACACCACTCTTAGTGATACTTGGACCATTTAGAATGTTCAGACCATTGCTAGATATAAGAGTGGTAGACAGAGGGCTTGATACAGCAATTCCTACACCAGTAACGGTAGTATTAACTAGAGCGTTGCCTGTTCTAACACCTAAGCCATCGACTGTAGTCTTCGTCAGTATATTGCCAGTTGTGAGTCCAGAACGATCAAGTGTCGTAGTATTACCAAACCCTATAGGAAAACTCGAACCCATTTTTACACTACCTGTCTCACCTAGATCTATA
>NZ_PJBY01000007.1:0-10713 GCF_002836005.1 Psychrobacter sp. Sarcosine-3u-12 | reverse complement strand
GCTACATACGGAAGTACTTGGTGCAGCAGATGTGCTACTGGTTAGTAAAGACAGTATATTAGCCTCTGCAAGCAATACGCTATGGACGGCGAAAACAATCGTTAGGCAATCAGGCGCAACTCAGTCGGATGTGGTGGCAGGCAGTTATACGCTGACGGCAAATACGATTGACTCGCTCTCTGGGGTTGGTGGTCAAGTCGATCTATCAGGACTGCATATCAGTGCCAATAGAGAGCCACTAGCGATACAAGCACAGGGTGGTGAGTTGCAATTACACAGTCAACAAAGCATGACGATTGGTAGCGCGTCAGGACAGGTGAATGTGTCAAGCCCTAAGCGCATTAAGCTGCAAACCTCAGCCGGAGCTTCTATTACCATCGATGACAGTGGTATTAAGCTGGTCTGCCCGGGCACGGTTAAGATTAAAGCGGTGAAGAAAGAGATGGTTGCGGGGGCAAAAGCAAAACACGGCATACTTGATTATCAAGACCCTCATGATGAGATGTTTGTCATTCGTGATCAAAATGGCGATCCTGTTCAAGGCTTCCGATATAAGATCGTTGATGATCTTGGTAAGATATTCTATGGTCGCACAGACGAAAAAGGTCAGACGGATCGTATCTTTAGCGGCGCTAGCAAAGTCAAGCTAAAGGTATATCCAGATAGGCGTGGTAGTAGTTATGAGGATGATAAATAATGAGGGGCTATAGTACTCAAAAAGACGAACCAATAAACGGCGAAGACGATCTAACCAATCCAGAAGAGAACTCCTCTGTAGATCTTAAAGTCAATATCCTGACATTTAATATTTTCTTTGATGGCACATGGAACAGTAAAGAAAACTCAGATTTATACAACGAAATTGCGCCAAAGCAGGTAAAAAAGCTAAAAGATAGAATGGATGAAAGGTATAACCCAGAGCCTATGGTGGGTTCATCGCTAAGCTTTGCCCGAGCGCCAACTGTAGTTGATCAGTTACATAGAGCAGCCGATAGCGAAAGACCACACGTTATTAATCTATATACCGACGGCTCAGGTATCGAAACCAGAACAGAATCTGACGATGCCTCGGCTCCTGTACCAGGATGGGAGTATCATGCCGATAACGGCATAGGTTCAGGATTAGGAATGGGAGGTACTGGTGCTAAGGCTAAGCTTGAGCGTATGTTAGAACATGTGCAGACAGCTTTAGCGACTTATGTTGGTCAAGGCTATAATCCCCAACAGCTGGTATTCAATGTCTATGGCTTTAGCCGCGGTTCGGCAACTGCTCGTATGTTCTGTAAGCGCATATTCACAGACAGGCGCACTCCAGAGGTTAAGGAGTTCATCGATCTAACAAAATATGATGTGGTGTTTGACTTCGTGGGTTTATTTGATACGGTGTCTTCTATCGGCACCAACCATGATAACGATGTAGAAGAGGAAGGCCAAGAGCTAGATTTTAAAGAAGTAGATGGAACTAAAGTCGTGCATATCGTCGCCGGTGACGAGTATCGCCAAAAATTTAATCTAACCAGTATCGGACAGTGCGTACGAGCTGGTGTCGGACTAGAGTTCGCCATTCCTGGCTGTCATACTGATATTGGTGATGGACTTAGTACTTTAGGTGAAGTCAAAAAGGGTGCAAATGAATGGTATGTCAAAGGTCAAAATGATAATGTTCAGATTGTCCTAACCAAAGACCGCCGTCAAAACCATCAATGGGATACGGACTCTCGTAGAGGTAGACAGCCGCCTGCGACTTATAGAGACATTGACCCTGATCCTAACGCAGACACTGAGATGAATGGCTTTTGGAAAGTCTTTACCCCAAAGGTTCTTGAATATCAAAGCAACGCCTCTGCTGGACAACAATACGCGGACTTTGACATCGTATTACAAGCGTTAAAAGCAGAGGGCTGGGCGGACAATACGGGCAAAGCGGAATATCAATGCAAAGGGCCAACTTGTGAGGTTGACACCTGTAAAGTCAAAAGAAAACAAGCAGAGAACGAAGGTTTGGGACTAACACCAGTGGCAAAATCTGAGACAGAGCTATTTATCCGTTGTACAGGGGACAAGAATCAGCTCATCATCGATAGAAAACAAGTAAAGTCAGATTATCCAAAAGTATCTGCGCATCTGATGCTGGAGTTTATCAAAAAATACTATGCCGACTTTTATCTCCCTGATAAGCTAAAAATGTATGCAGTACCAACAGCACTAGCCTCTACCTTCAATGAGTTAAAGACGCAAGCGACATCATTAGACGGTAAACAGGGATATATGGATAAAAACATGCATAAAGCCGATGGTAACTCACATCAATTGTATATTACCGAACCGACTATCAAAAATCGCTATCTACATATTAGTGGCAATAATAGTGGCTTTCCACACGTAAGTGTTCCTAATATAGACAATAAGGAAAATCTATTTTATCGCTACGTTATTCAAGGTTAACCAACAGGAGTAGCATTATGAAAATCGTCAATATTATTATATCAGGTGTTTGCCTACTCTCTCTCACCGCCTGCGGTAATCTTCAAAACTGGAATAGTGCATATCTATCAGGAGGTACTGGATATTTGTCGAATGATAAAGGATCGGTAGGAGACTGTAAGGGAAGGGAATTAAGTACAAAAGGTTCGATTTCAGATGCTGATACTTTTTGGCAAGATAATAATTTACCTAAAGGAACAACTAACTATATGTGCAAGGATGGAAAAGCATATTTACTGAATAAAGTTACTGACTGCCAAGGCAAGATAATCGCTAGCCAGCCAGGTGGTGTTATGAAGTTTAGAAGAGACAACGGATTTCCTGATGGCTACTCATATGTTGCTTTCACTTGTGCAAATGGCAGTGTAAAACCTATTATGTGGGAATAAAAAAGCAGTTGAAACATTAAACAACTTAAACTTAATTATCTGCTTTCTTTATTAGCTCCTTTTTTGCCGCTATGGACAATAAGGAAAATCTGTTTTATCGAAACGTCATTCAAGGTTAATCAACAGGAGCAACAGCATGAAAATGATCAATACTATTTTAGCGAGTGTTTGCCTACTCTCTCTCACCGCCTGTATGAATTCTCGCGACTGGATTGGAGGTGGTGGTGAATATTTAACAGATAATGAAGGGCTAGTGGCAGACTGTAGAGGAAATTTTTTAAGTATGGAATCTCCACCAACGCAAGCTGATCAATTTTGGCAAGCTAATAACTTACCAAAAGGAACCACTGACTTTGTCTGTAAAGATGGCAAAGCTTATGAAGCCAGTAAAGTCACTGACTGTCAAGGTAACCTCATTGCCAAGCAATCTGGTGGTGTTGAAGGATTTAGATCAAAGTTCAATTTGAATAATGGAAATATAAGGTTTACTTGCAATAATGGCAAGGTTACTCCTGTACCTTTGAGTAGCTTACAGTAAGGTAAGCAAATCAAGCGATTAACTATTAGTACTGATTCAATCGATTATCTCCTGTTAATTAGCTTCACGGACAATAAGCAAAACCTGTTTTATCGAAACGTCATTCAAGGTTAACCAACAGGAGCAACATTATGAAAATCATTAGTACTATCCTAGCAAGTATCTGCCTTCTCTCTCTCACCGCCTGCGATAATCTTCGAAACTGGAATAGTGGATATTTAACAGGTGGAGACTATCTATCAAACGATGATGGGATGGTAATAGACTGTTATGGAGATTTAATAGGCACAAACCCTAATACGGTTTCAGCAGCTGAAAGATTTTGGCAGGCTAATAATTTGCCAAAAGGAACGGCTAATTTTGTATGTAAAGACAGCAAAGCCTACTTACCTAACAAGGTCACGGACTGTCGAGGTAACCTCATTTCTAAGCAATCCGGTGGTATTGCGCAGTTCAAGCTCAATAATAACTTCCCCAGATATGAAAGTGGTAATATGGTTTCATACACTATATTCAACTGTCAAGGCAGTAACGTTATTCCTGTAGATTATACTGATATAAGGCGGTAGCTTTATTCCTGTAAATCATACCAAAAAGTAGTCTATCTTGATGAATGCTGCTTTAAATAGTTGCTAAATCGTTCAACGCCTGTTGTTATCTATACGAACAATAAGAGAAAATTTCGCGACGTCATTCAAGGTTAACCAACAGGAATAACATTATGACAATGATCAATACTATCTTAGCAGGTGTTTGCCTATTCTCTCTCACGGCCTGCGGTAATCTTCAAAACTGGAATAGTGACTACTTAACAGGTGGAGAATATCTATCAAACGATAAGGGACTAGTAGCAGACTGTCAGGGAAATTACTTAGGTATCAGTAATAATCTGTCAGATGCAGATTTGTTTTGGCAGGATAATAACTTACCTAAAGGAACAAACGATTATGTCTGTAAAGACGGCAGAGCCTACTTACCTAATAAAGTCACTGATTGCAACGGAAGTATAATTATTAAAAAGTATGGTTCAATTGAAAAATTTAGAATGGTTAACAATCTTCCTGATTACACAACTGTAGCATTTATCTGCGAAGGAAGTTCCATCAGACCATCACCTGATCAGCTTAAATAACAAATGATAGTCGTCTGTTTTTATATTAATAATAGCTTCTTTTGTTACCCTTAAGAAAAATAATAAAAATATATTTTTTCGCGACGTCATTCAAGGTTAACTAACAGGAGCAATGTCATGAAAATTATCAGCACGATCTTAGTAAGCATACTAACCAACCAACACTGTAAAGGATAGCCTTGTGTTTGAGAACGAAATTCCTGTTAAATGGTTTACCTATATTTTCGCACCTCGCCATTTCGATGTATGGCTTATTTCAGGAGAGTGTTTTTGGTATTACACCGAAGAGGCTGGACAGGGTCTAGGATTTTCGGGAGACATTGGTGGTGGTTGGCGTAGTACAGGCGTATTGGCATCAGGCGGTTCACCACCTGCTCTAGTGAAGCTTCCCTTAGGTGTACAGCTCACTTGGCTCTCCACCACTGAAAAAAAGTACTATCAAGCCAGAATCACGCTACCTAGAGATCTAATGCTTGCTGAGTTTGCAAAGCGCTTTGAGGTTGAGCTTTATGATCGATCAAAAACAGCTCAATATACGACGATTGATTTCGCACTAGCTCCTGGTGGCTATATTAGCCTGCGTCTAGGAGGTATAAGTGTGACTGAAATCGCTAATTTTCAAGCTCGAGAAATACAAATGTCATGGGATTTCTTCGCGCTTACCCATCACTTTGCACCAGAGACGTATCCTGAGGCTGAGTTTATGGATGACCATTATAAAAAGCTACCTGACAATATCAAAGCCATGGTCAAAGAGGACACATTTCCGCTGACACGCTGGAAGAATTATTCAGACAAATTTAATTGGTATCTAACGACTCAGATAGAGATGGAAGCTTGCAAAATATGGTCGATAAACGGTAATTCGCAATTCTACACTAAAGAAGAGATACAAAAAAATGGGGGTATCCCGCAAGAGTATGTACCGGCATGGCTACGCTTAGAATATAAAAAATCAGGAATAATCTATAGTCTTTTTATCAAATTCACTGAGCAAAAACAGGGCAAAGCAGAACAGCCAGATGATGATCTTGTCATATATCAAGAGTTTAAAGATTTCTTTAGGTCAAATAAGTTATCAACAACAATAGCACTGGTCATCGAAGAAGAAGCCAATGAAATCCGAGCTTATCTAACTGACGGATCCATAAAACAATACCTCACTATTACTCAATTTTTCACCCAAGAAACTAATGTCGGAATATTTAAGTGGTTTGATTCTGATAAATAATATCTTACTACTTAATGATGCTATTGAATGATTGTTGAATGCAAAAAAGCACTTCTTGCTATCAGCCTACCTAGGATTAACCCAAAAACCAATCAGTTTTATCGTACCGTCATTTCTGATTAGATAAGCACAAAGGATACGCTTATGAAATCAATTTATCTATCATTACTTTTAGTCAGCATGTTAGGCCTCACTTCCTGTATCGACTTGGACTTGGGTGGGCAGTTTATGTATAAACAAGAGTATTTAGAAGATGACTCTGGCAATGCAGTAGGAAGATGTACCACACAGATCAATCCAGCAACAGACAAGCTTCTTTTTTCGGCACTACCCGAAAGATCTGCAGAAGAGTATTGGCAAAATAATAACCTACCTAAAGGCACACTGTATTTTATCTGCGACGGTGCTGAAGCCTCACTACCAAAGGATTGTCAAGAGAATGAGCTGACCACGCCGCAGCTGCGTCGCTATTGGAGAAAATATGATTTGCCTGTGGGTACTTATAAATTTGATTGTAGAAATGGTATACCTAAGGTGCCAGCAGACAGCTAGTATTTAAGCCAATTAGTCTGTCTTATCTATCATCAAATGATGGCGATATCACAAAGATATAATGTGCTGCTTGAACATGCAATGGCAGCATCACGCTATAGCACTTATAAAGGCACACTTATGAAAAGTATCAAGATCGCCATATTATCACTGCTCGTTGTATCGCTCACGGCCTGCATTTTCTCTGGAAGAGACGTGGCTCGTGAATTAAAAGGTGTATTTATGAAAGAGAATAAAATGGGGTTTTCTACAGCAGTATTTGCGCCGCGCTATTATCCCATTGAGCTGGTCGCAGGCGAATCTTTTTGGATGTATGACGATGGCTCAAGACGCGGTTTTTATGCGCACGCAGGCGGCGGCTGGAGGACAGCAGGTGCGGATGCGTCGGGTGGCTCTCGCATTCCTGATGGTATCAATCTCACGTGGCTGGCGCCCATAGAAGGCAAATACTATCATGTCAGAGCCAGACTGCCCAAAGCAGAGATAGAAAGACAGTTTCAGCGCAAGCTCACTATGGATTTTGAAGACACACCAGATACTGAACAGTTTAAGCAGATTCAGCTGGCGCTGGCTCCTGGTGGCTTCGTCTCTGTACGTCTTGGTTGGGCAGAAGTTGTAGAGATAGCACAGTTTCAAGCAGAAGAGGTGGATATTCCGTGGGAGTATTTTGCACAGGCAAACCACTTTAACCCTGAAGGCTTGAGTGAAGAAAAATATCTTGCAGGGTTTGTTAAGGATCAGCCAAAAAAAATTCAAGCACAAAAAGCCAACGGTACGTTTCCTATTGGCAGATGGAAAACCTTTAATACTCAAAAATTCCCTTGGTATCTCTCCACACCGCTTGATGTGTATGGCTATACAGAATTCTTGATAAATGGTAACACGACATTTACCCCACAGTCTGAAGTAGACTTAACCACATACGCGGGAGAAAAAGCAGTGCCTGCTTGGTATCGACTGTACTTTAAGCATGAGGGCATACGGTATCAAGCAGCTATTGTTTTTAGTAAAAGCGACCCAGATTCTAAAGAGATGCCTAGTGGCGATGTCGAGACGTTTGAGATTTTTAAGAAATTTTTTGCAGAAAACAAAGAGCCTGCAGCACTGATGGTCAATATTATTGATGGCAAGCTTGTTGCTGACTTGACCGTTGATGGTATTACCATGCAACATGTACCCCTACATGGTAGTTTTTATCGACAACTTAAAGACAATGAATATAAATGGTTTAAATAGACTTGGTTTAGGCATAAAAGCACTTCTTATAACGGGAACCTCCCTTATGCCTTCGCAAACCGCTCGTCTACACCAAATTACCGTTGATACCAATAATACACCCATTACTACCTTATATCCTGTTGCGTTCTCTTGGTCAAGCGCCATTGATAAAGTAGCTACTAGTCAGCTGTTGTTCTACTCACATGCTTTTATAGATTCAAACTCTTGTTTATCTTTGATAAATACATTTGTCTGCTTAAATACCCTTTCAGTTTCCCGTGAACCCAGTCATCGCACTGGGCTTATTAAAGCCGTCAACTACCAGCAGTCAGATGGCGCACTGCATTTTTACACGTTAGACATTGTCAGCCCCGATTGGCAATTAACCCAGTGCATTCATACCCGCAGTTTCATCAATCAATCTACGCTCGACATCGTCACTACCCTCTTTGCCGACTATGAGTTTGATTGGCAGTTATCTGAGACTTTGCAGGCATCAGAGCGCCTGTCTTTTCAGCTTCCTATGCGCACCCAGTCGGATGTCAGTGATTGGGAGTTTATAACCGGGCTACTTGCTGATAGTGGTGTCAGTACCCTATGGATATCGGGTGATTCATTAGATAATTTAGGGTATCTGATGCTACTAAGCAGTTTTGATGAGACAGAGTTACTACCATTAGACTATCGTTATGCCCAGTCTTCTATCCAGTCAGGACAAGATACGGTTAATGAGCTACAAATGAGCACGCAGCAACTGGGTAGTCAGACGGTGATAGTAAGAGCAGATGGCTTAAGCGCGGATACCATTTATGAAGGCCAAGCCGCTGATGAGTCAGCACTAGCAATAGACGACACGACTGTGCTTTTAGGCGCGCCTTCACGCGTCGATAGCGATAGCGCAGCGACGGTGTTGGCACAGCAATGGGTGAATGCCAATCGCTGTCAGCGTGAACATTACCAAGCGACTGGTGCGATGCGAGGCATGGTGGTCGGTAGTCCTGTGAGTATTCATAATTTACCTACTATCGGTCGTTTGACTAGCTACTGTATCAGTACGCAGATGGTTGGGATTGAGCCGGACAGCGACAGCGTGTCTTATCATCATCAAGTATTTATCAAAGCGTGGTTACAACGTACGACGCAACAGAGCGGGATATTCCTCCCCGATCATGGCTTTGATATCGCCCGCAATACTGGGGTTTGGGTATCGGCCACGTTACTTGACGCAGCTATTCCTTATTGCCCTTATCCCAGTTTTTTATCCTTTGCCAGTAGCACTTACACGGGTCTCACCCAAGCACGTACTGGTGACACCAGTTTATTAGCCTCGCCCAGCTATGACTCTAGTGTCAGCACTGACAATCTACAACAAACCATCACCACTCCCGTCTACTCAGGCATCAGCCCTCACGACGACGGCACTACCCCGCCCCTACGCGCATTGCAACTGTCATCGGGTAGCACGCATGGTTGGCAGTTTGCCCCGCGGCTTGGGCAGTCGATTCTCCTTAATTACTGGTATGGCGATATCGATAGTCCGGTGATTAGCAGATCGCTTTACGATGGTATCGGTATGGGCGATGTCGATGACAAAGACATCACCACTCGTGACACTGGACTATCGAATAGACACAACCTACAAGGCGGTGCTTCTCCTAGATGGCATGGTGGTGGTTTGGGTCATTCGCAAATTAGTGAAGATGAAGATGATACTCACAGTGGTTGGATTTCTGGTATTGCTCAATATGGGCTGACTTCTGATTCTGAAGTTACCATGAGCTTTGATGACACGCCAAACAAAGTCGGTCTGCAGTGGACGGTGAATACTGGGGCGCGTGCCAATGCTGATATGCCAACGATTACAGATCAAGCGACCTTTGCCCCTGATGAGCATGTATTAGAATTGGGCGTACTACGTCATCGCTTTAGCAATCATCAATCTAGCAAGAGTGGACAAGGCATTAATCTAGCAACCGACCATGGTTTGCAAATCACCGGTGAGTCAGGTGTCCTACTCTCCACCTTTGATATCAGACACAGTCAAAGTGAGCACGAGTCCGCATGGGTCAATGATGCAGGACAACGCCAGTTAACAATGGGCACTGAGCTGAGTGAAACCTTTAAAGAGGCAAAGCAGGCACATTTGCAATCAACCGAGGTACTTAGTAATGCCAACCAAACAATAGAAGCCTTTAAAACCAGCGCGCAAATTATTGATGAGACGCTAAATACGGAAGTGTTAGGCGCAGCCGATGTGATGCTGGTCAGTAAAGACAGCATTCTGGCCTCTGCAAATAATACACTATGGACGGCGAAAACAATAGTTAGGCAATCAGGCGCTACTCAGTCGGATGTGGTGGCAGGCAATTATACGCTGATGGCAGATCGTATCGAGTCGCTATCAGGCATTGCTGGGCAAGCTGCTCTATCAGGACTGCATATCAGTGCCAATACCAAGCCTGTCGCGATACAAGCCCAAGGCGGTGAGTTGCAGCTGCACAGTCAACAAAGCATGACGATTGGTAGTGAGGCTGGACAGGTGAATATCTCCAGTCCAAAGCGGATTAAGCTGCAGACCTCAGCAGGAGCATCGATTACGATAGATGATAGTGGGATTAAGTTGGTGTGCCCGGGAGAGATTAAGATCAAGGCGGTGAAGAAGGGTTTGGTTGCGGGTAGCAGGGTTACCGTTAAAGTCTTAGATTTTTTAAGTTCTGATGCTTCAATGAGTTACTATTTAATAGATAGTGCGACTGAACGTGTTTTGAAAAACAGACGTTACCGAATGATTAATCCACATAATGGGCATATCACTCTGGGCAAATCAGATAATTCAGGTAAGATAGAAGAACATCATCCAAATATATTACTTGAAATACTGCCTGAGTTAAGTCGGACTTATACTCAAGATATAGGTGGTAACTTACCAAATATTATAGCTACAGCGGCGCCTAGTCCAGAGAAAAATATTTTAACAGCCAAAGATTTAAACTCTTTAGAAACTATCCTTAAGAACCTAAAAGCAAAAAACTCAACGTTTAAAGCTGATTATAATAGGAGAATAAGTGGAGGTTATAATTTAGATTCAGTTCCTATTGTACCAAATGGGGCTAAATTAGTTAGTTTTAATAAATTACTTAAATTAAAGGCAGGAACTAGCGATAATATG
>NZ_PJBY01000006.1:0-12878 GCF_002836005.1 Psychrobacter sp. Sarcosine-3u-12 | reverse complement strand
CAACGGGTTCAGGCTCAACAACGGGTTCAGGCTCAACAACGGGTTCAGCATTTGCGCTACTATCCAACACATCCAACGTGTGTGCTGATTCATGAGTTGGATCAACACTGACTTCATTACTGTCAAAACTAGCGTTTGGCTGCTCAATACTGACCTGCTCTTGATAGTCGATATCATAAGGCTGTAACGGCGGCATCGAAGCTGAATGGGTAATGGTCGCCTGCGTAGAAGATGTATTTTCTATGGCGGGTACTTCAGATGACACGGAGTCATCATAAGTAGGGTTTAGTATTTCGTATATTGGTAATGGACGAAAGGCCAACAGACGTAAGATACACATCTCCAGCGCTTGCATCGGTGTACTGGCAAGTTTCACGCCTTCACGCGCTTGCACAACGATTTCGTAATACAGCTGCAATACCTCAGGACTGATATGCTGTGCCAGCGCATTAATATCTTGGGCTTGCGCCTCATTGACATTGAGAGCGACTTCGGGCAGTAGCTGGGTCAATGCCAACTGATGTAATAGCTCTGCCAGCCCATCAAACATACTCGTCGCATCAACCATTTGCGCACGCATCTGCTCAATATGAGCGGCGACGGCAGACTTGTCATGATTATAGATATCAGTGATGAGCCGCACCAAGTCAGCGGCATCAATCAAACCGAGCATGGCATTGACCGTGACATCATCAAGCGCACCTTGGCCAAAAGCAATGGCTTGATCGGTTAGGGATAAAGCATCACGTACCGAGCCTTTTGCAGCACTGGCCAATTGCCAAAGTGCTGGCTGGGTATAGGCTACTTGCTCTTGGGTAAGGACATTTGCCAAATGCTCACTCAGCAACGTTTGCGGCAACGGGCGTAGAACAAACTGTAAACAGCGCGAGATAATAGTAATAGGCAGTTTTTGTGGATCAGTGGTCGCGAGCAAGAACTTCACATGTTCAGGCGGCTCTTCCAAGGTTTTGAGTAATGCATTGAAGCTATGCGTGGACAGCATATGCACCTCATCAATCAGGTAAACTTTGTAACGTCCTTGGCTTGGTGCATAAGGCACATTATCTAGCAGCTCACGGGTGTCTTCCACTTTGGTGCGAGAGGCCGCATCAATTTCGATCAGATCAATAAAACGACCTTGATCGATGGCAACGCAATTATCACAAACGCCACATGGCGTACTGGTCACCCCAGTATCACAATTCAGGCACTTGGATAATATACGGGCAATCGTCGTCTTACCGACACCGCGCGTACCCGTAAACAGATAGGCATGATGCAGACGATTGTAATCAATGGCATTTATCAATGCTTGCGAGACGTGCGTTTGCCCAATCAACTCATGGAAGTTTTTTGGGCGGTATTTGCGAGCTAAAACTTGATATTGCTGCGTCATAGTAACTGCCAATATAGTAACTGCCAATGTAAAAAGTACGAATATGTAAAAAAGTATAAATATAGGTAAAGCATCAAAGCAGCGATCTATAGTAAGGAAAGTCTATGACTGCGATCGCAACTCAGCCAACTGCTCGTATAAGCGCTGCGTGTTTGCATCGATAGCCGAGCCATTCTGATGAAAAGTGTCAATGTACACCTCGGTATTGACGCTGTCCTCGCACGGCCTAACTTCTACGCCAATTAAAAACAAATCATCCATTACCGGCTGCTGCATTTGTGAATTAAGCTCAAACAATAAATCCTGATGCGATGCGCGAACTTTGTCTGCACTCAATGCACTATTTTCATCTTGTCCATAGAACACCATCAGATAATGGCGACCAAATACATGATAAGAATGCTCATGACGAACATAACCATTCCATCGTGAATTTTGATCAATCGTTCTATGTGC
Organism: Psychrobacter sp. Sarcosine-3u-12; assembly: GCF_002836005.1. Classification (NCBI taxonomy): domain Bacteria; kingdom Pseudomonadati; phylum Pseudomonadota; class Gammaproteobacteria; order Moraxellales; family Moraxellaceae; genus Psychrobacter; species Psychrobacter sp. Sarcosine-3u-12. The sequence continues at coordinate 11,026 of NZ_PJBY01000006.1, read as the reverse complement.
CAATATTTTTTCTATTAAACACGCATAGGTATACATCGACTCATCAACTAACACATCGACCTGCTCTTTTGGCAGTGGCGTCCCCGCCTCATAATACTGCTGAATCAAGCGATTAAAGAGCTTATACCACATGCGAGTATTCTTTTGAATCTCTAGCATCAACGCATTAGCAAAAGCAGTTTGGTCAGGTTCTGCAGCTTTAAGCAAGCGAGGTTCCACTTGGTCTATTAACTGGTGAGCAACCAACTGCTCTTGCACCTCAACGGCTCTTTGATGAAAATCAGGTGACTGTAAGAACTGGGCAAGTAACGTTGACTCGTCTTGAAACGTCTCAAAGCCAGCAAGCTTGCGGCGGTGAAAATCCAAATAAGCACTGAGATCACTTGGAGTCACCAACTGATTAAGAATGTCGACAAAGTTTTGATGGCTAAATACTTGTAAGACACTCTGCTCATCGTCCAAGTCTAGCACACAGTCTTCAGCAAAGAACTGACTGCCATATTCGTAATTGACGGTATAGGGCTGCGACTCTGGGTTATCGCCTTCATGCTTGATGGCGAGTGACGTCAAACCAATAAAATAAATTGCCTTGTCCGATGCCGACGCGTTTACGTCAGCCAGTACCTTGTCATTTTTTAGATAAAGCTGGGCATGACGCTTGATTAATTGGTTGACAACTTCCTTTCTCCACTCACGCACCTGTGTACTATCAATCTCTTGCTGGTTAGCCTGTATCACCACATCATTAACGATAAGGTAAACCGTCGCACCAGAAAATTCACAAACAAAGTCATAACCCTGAAAGGCATGCTCGGGATGATTGCTATTGTCCTCTGATACGTCATACAAAGATAAGAAGCTTTGCTGAATCATCTGCTGCCAAACTGAGAGCGGTGCGTGCTGAGTGTCCATAATATCCCTATAGATGAGTGCTCATAAATAACTGAGTGTCTGCCACCAACGTTGCAAAACTCGCTTTATACTCAGTTCAGTAACAGTGTGATAGCCAGTTCAATATAATTTAGATACAAGGAAGGCGAGTAAAGTACGACAAGTAGTAGACTAAGCGAGCCTGATACCCTATCTAAATTAGATAGGAGTGACTATATTTCATAGTAAGTAGACTCTAGTCTAGTTGTCAAGCTTGCGACGCATATGTGGGAATAAAATCACATCACGAATGCTTGCTGAGTCCGTAAATAGCATCACTAAGCGATCAATACCAATGCCCTCGCCTGCTGTCGGTGGTAAGCCATAAGATAAAGCTTCGATATAGTCTTCATCAAAATGCATCGCTTCATCATCACCAGCGTCTTTTTCAGCGACTTGACCACGGAAACGTTCTGCCTGATCGGCAGGGTCATTCAGCTCACTAAAACCATTGGCCAATTCACGACCACCGATGAATAGCTCAAAGCGGTCAGTAATCTCAGGGTTATCATCGCTACGGCGTGCCAATGGCGACGTCTCTGCAGGATATTCAGTGATAAAGGTTGGCTGACGCAATTGATGCTCAGCGGTCTCTTCAAAGATAATCGTTTGCAATTTACCCACACCAAAGCCCTCTTTTACTTGCTGTTTAAGGGTGGTCGAGGCGTACTCTGCTAGATACTCACGGTCATTGATATGGGCCATGTCGAAGTTTTCGGCATATTTGGCAATCGCATCAGACATCGATAAACGCTCAAAAGGCGCTTTTAGACTAATGTCTTCTTCTTGATAAGTAATCTCAGTTGTGCCCAAAATATCCATCGCCAATTCATTAAATAAGCGTTCGGTCAAATCCATCAAGTCATGATAATCAGCATACGCTTGATAAAACTCAATCATGGTAAATTCAGGATTATGGCGAGTTGATACGCCTTCGTTACGGAAGCTGCGGTTAATCTCGAACACTCTTTCAAAACCACCAACGACTAAGCGCTTCAAGTAAAGCTCAGGCGCGATACGCAGATATAAAGGCATATCTAGAGCGTTATGATGCGTCACAAACGGACGTGCCACCGCACCACCTGGGATAGGATGCATCATCGGCGTCTCAACTTCCATGAAGCGCTCATTCAGCATGAATTTACGAATACCGCTGACAACCTGACTGCGAATCATAAAGGTATCGCGAGTTGTCTCATTGGTCATCAAATCAAGATGACGATTGCGATAACGGGCTTCCACATCTGCCAAACCATGGAATTTATTTGGCATTGGACGTAATGATTTGGTTAGTAGACTGATCTCTTCGATATGCACGTATAGATCGCCTTTACCTGAGCGACCGATATAGCCTGATACACCTACGATGTCACCCAAATCTAGCGACTTTATGCTCGCACGCGTCTCATCATCGAGCTCTTTACGTGCGACATATAGCTGAATACGGCCGCTCATATCTTGGATGACAATGAACGAGCCACGGTTGAGCATGACTCGACCTGCTACGTTGACCTGTGTTTTTTCGCCATTCGCCGCTTTTTCTTCAATTTCTTGCTTTGAGATGCCATCAAAAGCTGTTTGCAAATCTTGCGCATAATCGGTGCGTTTGAACGTATTTGGATACGGCTGTTTGCCTGAAGCAGTGATATCGTCTAGCTTGGCTTGTAGCTGGGCGATAAGTTCGTTAGCATCTTCTGGGGCTTGCTCTTGATTCTGATTTTTATTGTTGGGATTTGACATAACACTCTCAAAATTATTAGGTAATTAAAGGAACAAACGAAAACGGTGAATTGAATCTATACTTATTATCATCATAGTCAGCTATAGACAAACAGACACTGTCAGGTGGACAGTGTCTCGCTTTTATAAACCAATGGCTTTAGTCCGCACCGATACTGGCCATCAAGTCCGCCTGATGCTCGCGTAACAATGCATCAAGAATCTCATCCAAATCACCTTCCATAATGGCATCAAGCTTGTATAACGTTAGGTTAATACGATGATCGGTCATACGACCTTGCGGGAAGTTATAAGTGCGAATGCGCTCTGAGCGATCGCCACTACCGACCAAGTCACGACGGATGGTGTCTGCCGCATCAACCTGCGCTTGCACCTTGACTTGCTGGATTTTTGAGATCAGCATTTTCATCGCTTGCGCACGGTTTTTGTGTTGGCTACGTTCTTGTTGACACTCTACCACGGTACCGGTCGGAATGTGTGTTAAGCGTACAGCTGAATCCGTGGTGTTAACGTGCTGACCACCGGCACCGCTTGAGCGAAAGGTGTCAAAACGAATGTCTGCTGGATTTAAATCAACGGTGTCATCAATCTCAACTTCCGGCATAACTGCAACGGTACAGGCTGAGGTATGCACGCGACCTTGACTTTCCGTTTCAGGAACACGCTGCACACGGTGTACACCAGACTCAAACTTTAGACGACCATAGACGCTGTTGCCGGACACACGAGTAATGATTTCTTTATAGCCGCCATGCTCGCCTTCATTGGCTGACAGCACTTCCATTGTCCAGCCTTGAGTCTGCGCGTACTTTTGATACATACGAAACAAATCACCGGAGAAAATCGCCGCTTCATCACCACCTGTCCCAGCACGAATCTCTAAGAAAGCTGGCACTTTATCATTGGGATCTTTTGGTAGCATCATGACGTTGAGCGCTTCCTCCATCTCGACAATGGTATCACGCGCGCTATCAATTTCTTCTTGCATCATCTCTTTCATGTCAGGATCTGTCGCATCGGCTAGCATAGCCTCTGCTTCAGTCTGATCCGTCTCTGCACGCACATAGTTCTGCCATAAAGTAGTGATATCCATCAAGTCACTGTGCTCAACGGACAATTCACGGAATTTATTATTATCACTGATGACACTTGGATCTGATAATAAAGCGGTGACCTCTTCATAACGGTCTACCATCTGGTCTAAACGCAGGCGTAAGGATTCTTTCATAAAAGGACTTTTAATTGAATAATTGAAATAAGACCGTGATTATAGCAAATTTTTTGGGGTAAATTAAAACCTCTAGGCATTCTTGTCGATATATGGACAAACTTTTCTGCTACTTGTGTCATATCGACACTTTTTTCTGATGATTTGAATACAGCATAAGCTTTGCTTAAAATTTAAGTAAAAAAAAATAGCCAAGAATATTCTTGGCTATTTAAACAATAATTAAGACTTAAGGCTTAAAAAATTAAACCTTACGCACCAACACTGAACCGATAGAGTAACCAGCACCAAATGAACAGATAACACCCAAATCACCTGATGCCAGCTCATCTTTATAGCGATGGAAAACAATCATCGGACTGGCTGAACTGGTGTTAGCAAATTCAGCAATGACACTTGGCACAATCGCTTTATCTGCTTCTTTACCAATCACAGTACGTAGGATTAAATCCAACATATTGGCGTTGGCTTGGTGCAGCCACATCATTTTAACATCAGACGTTTCGATATCGTTTTCTTGCAAATGCTCAGTGATGACTTCTGAAACCTTTGGACAGACTTCACGGAACACTTTTCGACCATTTTGTAAGAATAGCTTGTCGGTAACAGGCTCTTTAATGTCTGGATACATCTCAGTCTGCGCCGCCAAAAACTCTGAGCGATCCATAAAACCATATTCGTTTTTGATATTGGTTGAAAACTCGGTAAACAACTTCGAGTTGATGATCTCATAACCTTTTGGCGTCTCAAGCTCTTCAACGATAGAAGCGGTTGCCACATCACCAAAGATAAAGTGGCTATCACGATTGCGCCAGTTAAGATGCGCTGAAGTAATCTCAACGTTGACCACCGCAATGCGCTTGGCAAGCCCAGAGACGATAGAGCCATGCGCTTGCGATAAGCCAAAAGTCGCGGCACTACAAGCGACGTTCATATCATAAGCAAATCCGCCAATCATGCCGATTTCTTTTTGAATCTCGATAGCGACTGCTGGATAGGTACGTTGGAAGTTTGAACAGGCAAGGATGATACCGTCTAAATCATTGGCCTCAAGTCCAGCATCAGCAAGGGCATCTTTGAGCGCCGCAGCACCCATCTCAGCCATAATTGACAGCTCTTCGCCTAAATGACGATAAGGAATCACGGGCGCCATGATTTCTGGGTTTAAGATACCGTCTTTTTCCATGACATAACGAGATTTGATGCCAGAGACTTTTTCGATAAAAGCGGCCGATGAGGGCTCAAGTGCAGTCACCGTGCCTGCTGCTATGTCATCAGCATGCTTTGCATTATAATTATCAACATACTGGTTAAAAGACGCCACCAGCTCTTCGTTGCTGATGCTATAAGGGGGAATATATAGGCCGGTGCCTGTGATACAAGTCGTCATGATAAGCTTCCTTGTCTACTACTATAGGGCTTGGAATAAGCATAAAAATGGAGAAAATAACAATCGTTCATTTTCAGTGAATAATTGTAAACTTAAAATCAGTGCCTTTATTATGCCTGAATATTTTAATTTTTCTAATACTTTGTTACAAATAATCCGTTTCTTGCTAAGATTTAACAAAAGCTGTCTTTATTTCGAGTCAGTTACTTAAGACAGCTACGCTATAATCAATGGCACATACTCTCGTAAAATCCATGACAGATACTTATAAAAGCTCATATTTGGAATATTAATGGTTGAACTTCTTAACTGGTTATTTGGGCAATATGCCGATTACCCTACCGTATTTATAGCGCTCGAATTAATCGCGGTCATCTTTGGCGTGGCCAGTGTGTTACTTGCCAGCAAAACCAATATCCTTGTCTTTCCCATCGGGCTGGTCAGCACTGCCATTTTTGTCTATCTACTGTGGAAATGGCAGCTATTCGGTGACATGTTTATCAATGCGTATTATACGGTTATGAGTCTATATGGCTGGATTAATTGGTCAAAGAATAAAAAATCTCACCATAGTGAGGTTCAGCAAGTAGACAATGTCCAAATAGAACATCTACATTCCGATGACATTCCTACTCTATCAGCCTTAGCAGCAGGCACGATCGCTTTCGTTGCCTTGGTTTATTACTTCCGACCAGTGATTAATAATGGGTTTAGTTTCGATGGTGCTGTACTTGGAGTGCACTTATTTACTTGGGTGGACTATACCGATATGCTGACCACCGCGCTGTTTTTGATGGCGATGTGGCTGATGGCACGGCGCAAAATTGAGCATTGGCTACTGTGGATCGTCGCCGATGCTATTTCTGTGCCGCTGTACTTTTACAAAGGATTGACCTTCACCGCACTACAATACGTAGTCTTCACACTTATCGCAATTTGGGCTTACTATGAATGGCAACGACGTTACCGCTTGCAACCTAAAGCAGCATACGCCTAAATCGGTCATCAATGTCGCTATTCTAGGGGCAGAGAGCACTGGTAAGACCACGCTATGTCGCGACTTGGCAGCGCATTTTGGCTGCCCTTGGGTAGCAGAATACATGCGCACCTATCTACAAGCGAAATGGGATAAGGAGCAACTGACCTGTACTTGGGACGACTTACTCCCCATTGCGCAGGGTCAAATAAAACTAGAAAATGAACTCGCTGAACAAGCCGCTCAAATGCCGGATAGAGCGCGCTACTTATTCTGTGATACCAGTCTATTTGAGCTGATGGTTTACGCCAATTGGTATTATGGCGACTGCCCTAAAGCGCTCACCAATGCGGCGTTAATACATCATTATGACTTGATTTTATTAACCGAAGTTGATATCCCGTGGGTCGCTGATGATTTGCGCGATAGCCCGCATCAGCGCGACGAAATCAGTGCTTATTTTGAAAGTCAGCTGACTCGTCACCAAAAGCCGTTTCATCGCATAGGTGGTGCTAGAGACGAGCGCGTACAACAAGTGCTCAAATGGCTTTCTTAAATCCATCCTATCCCACGTTATAAATAAATGACCTACAACCTTTAGGAATATTAAGAGATGTCGATGCTAAAAAACCTTGAACCTTACCTAGAAAAAACCATCTTTAACAGCCGCTGGATATTAGCGCCTTTTTATTTAGGGCTGATCTTAGGGATTGTCTTATTATTTATAAAATTCATTCAAAAAACAATCATGATGTTTAATACTGTATTTAGTGCTTCTGTATCAGACGTCATTGTTAATATATTAGTATTAGTCGACCTCTCCTTAGTAGCCAGCTTATTATTAATTATCATATTTAGTGGTTATGAGATATTTGTCTCAAAAATTGACACTGGTGATCACGTTGATCGACCTAGTTGGATGGGTAAAGTAGATTTTTCTGGTCTAAAACTAAAAGTCATTGGTGCCATCGTCGCTATTTCTGCAATTGATCTTTTAAAATCATTTATGGACATTCCTAATGAATTGAGTAATGGTGAAGCGGACAAGCTCATGTGGAAAGTCATCATTCATATGACTTTCGTAGTGTCTGGCTTATTGTTTGCTATTATGGATAAAGTGGTTGGTGATACTAAAAAACACTGATGCCAGAAAGCACTGATATCAGAAAATACTGATATCAGAAAACACTAAGGCTTATTTTTTCCACACACTCTCCATCGTTCTTACATATTTTTTCTTTATCTCTCCTCTATGATCTTCTTTGAACCTACTGACTGTTATATGCACAGTTTTGGAATAAAGATTCATATGAGGCACTCTTATGCAAAAAACACTATTCACCAAATTGACTATCATCGTGGGGCTCTGCATTATTTTTGTCGTCGGGCTCATGATGTTTCGCACTGTCATCGCTGAACGACAATATTATGCACAATCAGTGGTGAAGGAAATCGCCCAGCAGCACGTCAATCCGCAAGAAGTCATTACCCCTTTCATCATTATTCCAACCACCATAACGCCAGAATGCTCAATAGTAGGCGATACCGATGCCGCTAAATGCAAATCCGCTTATTCATCGACGCTAACGGTCTTTGCTAATAAAACTAGCGCCACTCAAGACCTTGAAGTCAGTACGGACACCTATCGACGAGGGATTTATCATGCCACTAGCTATAACGGCGCGTTAAAATTCGATCAAAGTTATACCATAAATCAAACCCTACAACGCTTAATAGCAGATAACCAGTCGGTGAGTAACGACTCAAAAACCCTTAGCACAGCTAACAATAGTACCAATGGCAATGGCAACACAAAAACAGAAAAGACCGATATACACTGGAATGACGCTAAGTTGATTATTCCAGTTTCTGATTTGCGCGGTGTGGCAACCTTACCAACAGTAACGATCGACAAGCAAGCCATCAAAGCAACCTATCCGCAGAGTGCCATGCTTAATGGCTTAAGCTATGTTGAAGTATCGTTGCCCAACGATGTTTTGAATCGATTAACCACAACGAGCGCAAGCCAGCAAGAAAAAACAAACCTTGTGGCTGAAAATCTGAATAGCGAACCACTAAATACGCAAAGTTCTAACATACAAACGCCTATTAGCCAAAACCCAAACCATCAAGACTTAGACGGTCAGCAATCATATAATAGTCGTCATCAAGCGCTTGATATTGTAGTGGACTTGCCTCTCTCAGGTATTAGCACCTTAAATACCGTGCCAACGGGGCAAAACTTTGAGCTATCTATGCGCAGCAATTGGCATGCCCCAAATTTTATTGGCAGAGCCTTGCCCAATGCTAAAACATTCACCTCAAAAGGCTTTGAGGCCAAATGGCAAAATCAATATCTAACGGTCGCTAACAATCAAAATTTATCAAAGTGTGTCAGCACTGCCAACAACCAATGTATGGTAGCCAGTAGCGCCGTGCTCGATAGCGCTGACCAAGATGATGAGGCTATCACAGCAATAGAAGGCATTGTCACAGCAGAGGGTAATATCGTGTCCAATAGCGACCGAGATGTGCGCTTAAGTAGCTTTGGAGTGAGTTTCGCGGAGCCAAATGACGTGTATTTACAAACAGAGCGCACGATGAAGTACGCACTGCTATTAATTTTGGTGTCGTTCGGTACATTTTTCTTATTTGAGGTGATCAAATCCAGCCGTATTCACCCTATCCAATACTTATTGGTCGGTTGTGCACTGCTGTGCTTTTACGTCTTGTTGCTACCGCTGGCCGAGCAAATCGTCTTTTGGCAAGCCTATGCAGTTGCTGCAAGCGCCTGTGTCGGATTGATTGGTTGGTACACTTATTATGTATTAGATGGTATCAAGCGAGCGGGCATATTTACCGCTATATTGGGAAGTCTGTATGCCGCCTTTTATGGTATTTTGACCACAGAAGACCTAAACCTGTTATTGGGTGCTATCTTCTGCTTTGTATTGCTAGCCTGCGTGATGGTCATGACCCGTAAAATCGACTGGTATAAGATTGCTTAATATAGGGTCTGTTGAACATTCAGATATTAGGACTGCTGATCGCTAAAATCGTCCCAAACCTTTTATCAAATCAGGCGTAAACCGACGATAATGTCGTGACCTTAGCTAGGTTTACAACAACGTTTGGGGTGATTTTAGTATCAGCCTTTCAGGGCAGGGCTATTTTTTGCCAATACATAGCGAAATTGTCTAACCTAGAATGACTAGGCGTCAAAAATTTCACTGCGTATTGTCTAAAAAATAGCCACTGCCAGTGCCACACTTGAATGTTCAATAGACCCTAGTCGATATTAAATAAAATAGACACACAACATTATGATGCGTGACTGCTACAAATTTTTCTTGCTTGCTGTACCTACCCAGACAGAGGCTATAAAAAGTTTATATCAGTCACGCTGTATCTTTTTTATATTCACCTGATTAGAGTCGGTTCACTATAAGCTCATCTTTCATCGTCATTTTTCAATCGAATCTATTTATAGGGTATGTTTACATTTAATTTGTCAGTCAGGTTTTTTGGTATTGCACTATACTATCGTTATTACGATATAAGGCTAAGGCGATAAGCCGTAGTCATTGTCGTTATTATTATCGTTGTCATTACGACTGCCATTTATTCAAAAAGCCAATTTAACGACTGTAGGGATTATTTTGAAAGCCACGTTATATACGATTATTGCTTTAATAGCATTTGCCGCAAACTCTCTTTTTTGTAGAATGGCGTTAGCAGAAGGTTATATAGATGCATGGAACTTCACCATCATTCGCCTGCTCAGCGGTGCGCTCTGTCTGAGCATTATTATGGGCGTTTATAGCTATAATTTACGACGCAACGAGGCAACTCTTAAGCATCCCACTAGCGAGGCCATTTTAAGCGACAGAGGTAGCTGGCTCAGTAGTATAAGTTTGGTGGTTTATGCACTTTGCTTTTCAATCGCCTATGTTGAGCTTGATACCGGAACTGGCGCACTGATTCTATTCTCAGCGGTTCAGCTCACCATGATTGGCTGGGGGATATATAAAAAAGAGCAATTAAGTGCCTTACAATGGCTGGCTTTTATAGTGGCAGTGGCAGGATTTGTCTATCTCATGTTGCCATCAGCGGCTGTGCCGTCAGTATTGGCAGCGACATTGATGGCCATCAGTGGCGTGGCATGGGGGATATATAGTATACGCGGTAAAGCGTGCGTGTCACCGCTACGAGCGACGGGCTTTAACTTTCTCAGGAGCCTATTTGCGATTCCGCTACTACTCATCATGAGCATGGTTTATTTAAAAAACATATCGTTAGCAACGATCAGTATCGAGGGCATCTTATTGGCTTGCGCATCGGGCGCAATTGCTTCTGGCATGGGCTACAGCGTTTGGTATATGGCAATGCCCTTACTGAAAAGTACGCAGGCGGCAGTAGTACAGCTCTGCGTACCGGTATTGGCTGCCATACTTGGTGTGGTATTTTTATCGGAGCAACTGACCATAAACTTTATCATAGCAAGCACGGTCATTTTGGGTGCGGTTTTAATATTTATTTTAAATAAAAAAACGCCAAAGACGGTAAGTTAGATCATAAAAAATTTCGACCTGTTTTAGGGCGTGTCCTCAATTCAATTGATAATATCTAAACGGACTAAAAATGGCTAAATTTTGCCAAACATCGTTAAATAGCTGGTTAATATCCCGATATTATCTGCGCTATTTTCCTTGTTTGACTGCAATTTATCTCATTTTTATCACCATTTTTAAAATGAGGACAC